>JAVEWI010000017.1:0-12062 GCA_034004625.1 Bdellovibrionales bacterium | reverse complement strand
CAGAGCCAGCGCATATTTCAGATACTTAAACCGCACCAGAATCACGGCCAGGGCAAAATACAGGGCGCGCAGTCCCAGAATGGCAAAAACGTTGCTGGTGAAAACGATATAGGGATCGGTCGTCAGCGCGAAAATAGCGGGGATGCTATCAACCGCAAAAATTAGATCCACGCACTCGATCACGATCAGGGCAAGGAAAAGCGGCGTGGCATAAAGCGCCATTTGCCCGGTTTTTTCATCCGGCTTGCGTACCCAGAATTTATCATCGTGCAGTTCGGTCGTAACGCGCATGCGTTTTTGGAAAAAACGCAGCACCGGGTTTTTTCCAATGTCGTGATCTTCGTCATCGTCTTTCATGAACAGCATCTTGATGCCGCTGAAAACAAGGAAGGCCGCGAAAATATAAAGCACCCATTCAAATTTATGAATGATGGTTGCGCCCAGGACAATAGTTATCCCGCGCAATACAATCACGCCCAGAATACCCCAGAACAAAACCCTGTGCTGGTACATGCGCGGGATTTTGAAATAGGCGAAGACGAGAGAGATGACAAAAATATTATCAAGAGAGAGCGATTTTTCAACAAGGAAGCCGGTCAGATAAAGACTGCCCGTTTCAGGCCCGAGCTCCAACCACAACCACGCGCCGTAAAGCAGGCCCATGGTGATGTAAAACGCGCTCATCTTCAGGCTTTCGCGCATGCCGATTTCGTGGTTTTTGCGGTTAAAAACGCCCAGATCCAGAAACAGCAGAAAAGCGACAACGCCGAAAAAAACAGCCCACATCCACAAAGGTTTATCCACGTGTTTCTCCGGTCGTTATTTTAAAGAGATGCCCGTAAGGGCGATTACATGAAAACAGACAAAAGGTCTGTGAAAACGCTGCCCAGAAAATCCTTGGAGATGTAATAAAGCAGCGCAACGCCCACCGTAACACCCCAAAAGGCGATATAGACATTCATCTGGTTTTTATCGAGCAAACGCTGCCACGCCAAGGTCAGCGCCGGCAAAATGCCCGCCACGGCAAAAACAAACGTGCCGCGGATGAGCAGCAGGATGATGTAGTCAATATCGGGAGAGCCGATGAAGCTTGGCGTCGTGGAGCCGAACATCAGTTTGTCAAAACCGGCATTGCCCGTGCTCATCAGCGCGTCACCTTTTTTAAGGTGGCTTTCGGTCAGAAGGGTAGCAAGACCCAGCGCCATGCCCCAGACGATGATAATCGCCAATCTGGGATTGGGTTCTTTGCCTTCGCGTTTTGATTTGACGTGAAAACCCGTGCCATATTTTTTGGCTTGCTCGAGTTTCTGGCGTGCGCCAACAAGCTTGGGTTCTTCTTTTTTACCGAGACCGAACATTTCAGACCATTCCTCCGCTGAACAAAGCCTGTGCAGCGCCCAGTGTAGGGGCTTGGCTTGTTTTACGCAACAAGTCTGGCGAAAACAAACCGCTGCATCTGCCCGTGCACATTATGCCTTGACGATATTGCCCCGTTCTTCGCGGGTGCCGTAAACGTTCCGCGTATCAATGACCAGACGCGCATGCTGCGCCACCATGTCATAATCCACATCCGTATGATCGGTCACGATCAGAACCGCGTCAAAACCGGCAACAGCCTCCGGCGTCAGGGCTACGGAAACCATGCCTGTAAAAGCCGCATGTTCGCGCGTTGGCGGCACGACATCGACAAAAGGATCATGATAAGACAAAGCCGCGCCGCGTTTTTGCAAAAGCTCCATAATCGTAAAAGAGGGGCTTTCACGAATATCCGACACGTTCTTTTTATAAGCCATGCCCAGCAAAAGAATTTTCGCGCCGTTCAAAGAACGGGTAAAACGCGCGTCCAGCGTTTCCGCAAGACGCGCCACCACAAAGCGCGGCATCAATACGTTGATCTCGCCCGCCAGTTCAATAAAACGGGTGGAAATATTATGCTCGCGCGCTTTCCACGTCAGGTAAAACGGGTCAATCGGAATGCAATGGCCGCCCAGACCGGGGCCGGGATAGAACGGCATATAGCCAAAAGGCTTGGTTTTGGCAGCTTCGATCACTTCCCAGATATCAATGCCCATGGCGTCGTAAATAACCTTGAGCTCGTTCACCAGCGCGATATTCACCGCGCGGAAAATGTTTTCGGTCAATTTGACCGCTTCGGCCGTATCGGCGGAAGACACCGCGACCGTCTTGCTCAAAAACTGGTCATACATGGTTTGCGCCAGCTTCAGCGCAGCGGCGCCGTCACCGCCCACAACCTTGGGGATGATCGCCGTGTGGAAATTCGCATTGCCCGGGTCTTCGCGTTCCGGCGAAAAGGCGATAAAGAAATCAACGCCAGCCACAAGGCCGCTGCCGGATTCAAGGATAGGGCGCAAAAGCTCGCGCGTGGTACCAGGCCATGTTGTAGATTCGAGCACAACCAGCTGCCCGCGGCGCAACGTTTTGGCGATGGTTTTGGCGGTTTCTTCTACATAAGTCATATCGGGTTCGCGGTTTTTGTTCAAAGGCGTGGGTACGCACATCAAAATCGCATCGACTTCGCCCAGACGGCTGAAATCAACCGTGGGGACAAACGCGCCGCCCTTGACCAGTTCCGAAATCTTGTCGTTGTGAATATTGCCGATATAGGATTGCCCTTTGTTCAGGCGGTCGATTTTATCCGCATCGATATCAAAACCGACCGACTTAAAACCCTTGGCGCAAATGGCGCAGACCAGCGGCAAACCCACATAACCCAGACCCACCACGCCAATCACGGCTTCGCGGTTCACAAAACGGGCACAAAGCGCATCAACGTCCAAAGCCGCAAGGGCAGGGGTCGCTGTTTTGACAGGGGAAGAGGGGGTGGACATGGCAGGAGCCTCCGGACGGCATAGCGCCGCAATACATTAAAAACGTGCGATTTTTAACATATCCGGCATTTTTTGCAAAGTCTTTGGGGAAAGGAACGCCGCAGCGACAAGGACGAAACAGGCCTGTTTTGCAAAACAGAACGCCTGCCAAAATTTCCTCGGCACAAAGAACGCCGATGATATGAAAACAAGGCGAGAGACAAAAGGCAGCAAAGCCTGATTAGCGGCGGTTCACGCTGTTGCTCTTTTTATGCTTTTTGCGTTTGGTTTTCTTTTTCCATCCGTCTTTGACCGCCACATGACGCGCGCTGTGCTTGCGGTCGGAACGTCCCGCAGATGCGGCATTGTCATTACGCGCGGGGGCAGCGGCGCCTGCACGGTTCTGTACATCTGCCGCACGGACGCCAGCGTCTTCGCCCTGCGCAAAAGGCGCGACATCGCTGCGGTAACGTTTGCGATTTTTACCACCATGCTTATAGGGCCCGCTTTTACCGTTAAAGCTCTGGCGGGCGCCGTCTTTTTTGGCAAAATCCGGTTTGTCTGTTTTTTCTTCACGCGGCTTGGGCGGCATCAGTATGTTCATATCAACATCAATTGCAGCGCAAATATCGGTCAGCTGCTTGGCTTCGTCCATCGGCAGCTTGGATGCATTCTCGCGCAGCGCCGATACGGTGCGTCCACGGAAGAAACCGTTGAAATTCTGCAAAAGCCTTTTGCCCTGCGCGCCGGCCAGATTGTCGGCAACGCCGTCAAAAGCACGGGCGATTTTTTGCGCGGCTTCCTGCAATGCGGGGCGCAGCATTTTTTCTGTATCGCGCGCCTGTTCGTCATGTTCAAGCACATCGTTGAAAATTTTCGACAGGCTTGGGCGGCCTTTGATTTTATCATGCGCCATATCGGCAACGTCACGTTTATATCCCAGCGCAACCTGCTCGATGGTGTTCAAAGCCTTGTCCGCCACGGGATTGGCGCGCAATTCGCGCATACGGTCCGCAGCTTGCTTGACGACAAAATCAGCATGATGAATTTCGGTAAAGGGGTCTTTTTCCTTGACCGCCAAAATGTCCCAGCGGCTGCCTTTTGTTTGCGGCGGGCAAATAAAGGCGGGATTTTCATCGCTGCGCTGCGGCGCCATCATCAAAATCCATTTGCCTTCGCCCGGCTGCAGATTGCCGATGCGCTGGATACCGTTCAGGGTGTTTTTATAGTCATGGATTTTGGTCGGGATCAAAATCAGGTTGCCAAAATGGTTCTGGCGGAATTTATCTTCCACTTCCGGTTTTTGATCCGGGTCTTTTTCCTTGCCTGCCGCCCAAAGCCCGCTGCCCGCGCGTTCAATAATATGATCGATATTCATTTCATACTGGCGGCCCTGTTCATCGGCAGGATCCAGACCCATTTTCATGCGTTCGATGCCGTGTTCGCAAATGCCCAGCGCACGCGCCGCATCTGCATGGCTTTCGCCAATGAATTTCAAAAACCGCGTGCGGACGTTGGACAGATATTCATCATGCACAGCCTGATTTTCGGTCTGCGTGATTTTGGAATAATAAACGGGGACAAGGGAAAAACCTTCGGGCACTTCCGCGATCAGCTGTTCGAACTGCTGGCTGTGACGATGGGCTTTTTCGAGGGATTCACGGGCGCGCAGCGCGTCTTCTTCGGGAAGGGGGCCTTTAAGCAGGCGGGTAAAGCGGTCAATACGTCCGGCAATTTCACTGCGGGTTTCTGCGACAATATCATCGGCGGACGGCGGGGTCGATACCTTGGATCCTGCCGGTATAAAACCCGGGGACGAGGTGATCTCTGTGATCGTTTCGGCCGAAACCCTTTTCGCCAATAGTGCCTCCGTTAGCAAGCGGTGCAGTCTTTTTGGTATCCGGTATTTCCTTTAAGGTGATCTATTGTTAGGCGAAATAATTATTAAAATCAACCGCCTTTTTTAGCAATAAAATTAATCAATAATATCATGTTTTATCAGTTTATTACAATAATGAACATATTATGACATATCAAGACTCTCCGCGCTGCAGCAGAGCGAATCACCTGTTAAAAAATCTTCCGTGAAGATAAACCGCGCGAAAACCAGCCCTCGAAAGACCGCTGGATTTAAAACCGCGCAGGCACAACCCGCGTTACGCCCGTCATGGCCGCCACGCGCCGCTGGACGTCCTGCCCTGCAAAATGGGTCACGTGCAAATAACCCGCCCCTGCATCGTCTGGCGCCGCACGGTTAAAGGCCACGCTGGCCACGCCCCGCAAGCCGCGCACATCCTGCAGCAAACGGTCTATGTCCGCCTCCGTCAGGTTTTTGTCTATTTCAGCGCGAAAAGCGGGGAGCAAACTCATACCGGTCTCCATTTTGGGGCGCCCTGTTTTTTCGGGCGGGCAGACAGACGGACAGACGGGTTTTGCCGCGCCATCTGCGCCAGGTAATCGTAATCGTCATCTGCCTGCGCAGCAGAAAGACCGCGTTTTGCATGAATGGATTCGAAACGCGCACGCAGCGGCTCCTTGCCGGCCTGCAACAATAACGCCAGCATCTCGCCACGATATGTTTCGGACATATTCAAACCAGCCAGAAAAATCAGCGGGCGGTAACGCCCGTCCGCACTCAGCACATCAGGTGACGTACCGGATGCCAGATGTTTTTGTATATCCGCGGGCGTTCCCTGACGTATGGCGCGAAACAGCGGATCATCCATGGGTTGCATTGTCATGCCCCGCGCCCGTTTAACCGAAAACCTTGGGCCAAGCGGCCTGCAGGGCGCGATCCACATCCTGCATCGGTATCTTGAGGCCCAGATCGGCAAGAGACGTCACACCATGCTGCGAAATGCCACAGGGCACGATGCCGTTAAAATGGCTCAGATCCGGATTCACATTCAAAGACACGCCGTGAAAAGCCACCCATTTGCGCACACGCACGCCAATGGCGGCGATTTTCGCTTCGGTGCCCTTGGGCTTGCCGTAAGGTTTCATATCCACCCAGATGCCTACGCGATCTGAACGCCGTTCACCTTTTACATCGAAACCTGACAGCGTTTGGATGATCCATTCTTCCAGATCGTTGATATAGGCGCGCAGGTCGGGGTTGCCGGGCGAGCGGCGCTGCAAATCCTGCATGACATAGGCAATGCGCTGGCCGGGCCCGTGATAGGTATATTGCCCGCCGCGCCCCGCGTTATAGACGGGGAAGCGGGGGTTCAAAAGGTCTTTGGGATCGGCGCTGGTGCCCGCAGTATAAACAGGCGGATGTTCAAGCAGCCAGACCATATCGCTTTCGGATTTTTCGTGGATCAGGCCGACCTTGGCCTCCATAAACGCCAGCGCGCGGTCATAGGGCACGGGGCGTTCTTCAGTTTGCCATTGTACGGGGATTTTTTTCATCGGGGTCTTTTTAGGCGCAGTTGTTTTGGGCGGGACGGATGCTTTTTGGGCCTGAGCCATAAAAAATCACTTTCCTTGGGATCGTCAAAAAGGACAAAAATTGAATGTATGTAATAATCTAAACATAATCCCTCCGTTTCCGGTTGCAAAGCCCCCCTTGACACATCCGCCCCCCGTCTTTAGAAAAAATTCAGGCACAAGCAGCATATTTTTATAAAATTACATCATTCTGTAAAAAGAAGGAGCCCAAAGCATGTTTAAAGGCTGGTTTAACAAAGCGGCAGATTCCTTCGACGACGTCAAACAGATGACCACGCGCAAGCTTCCCTTCCCCGGTTTGGAAGGCAGCGATAAATTCATCCAGCTGACAGCCAAACGCACGCGCGAAGGCTATTGGACCATTTCCAGCCAGACCAATATCAAAACCGTAACGGGCGGCGTGCAGGATGTCAGCCGCGCCTACCGCCAGGCCGTATCCAAATACACAGGCCGCAGCGCCAGCAGCAGCGGCGAAGAATTCCGCATGAATTTTGACGCGGCATTCCTGATCCTGCGCGATATGGAAGAATCCCTGATCCGCTACAAAGACAGCGCCCCGACACCGGAGCCTGATTTCCATTACATGGCGGCATACCGTTTATTGCCCCAGGCATTCCGCGAACAAATGGACGATATTTTCCACGAAAAACATGGCGAAAACGGCGGTATTTTGCCGGCAAAACCCAAACCGCAAAGCCCCGCAAACAGCACCCCGCCGCGCAACAACGGCGGCAACCGCCCAAACTAATATTCGGACAGCCTAAGTCAAAATTAACCCCTCTTTGCTATCATGTAACCTGCGTTTACATGGTTATGAGGGGGAAAACATGTCCAGATTCGCCGCGGCGAAAGCCACCTTGCTTGCTGCCTTTATCACCGTTGCCGGATGCAGCGATCCGGATAAACAGGCCGCCGCCACGCCCGACAAAGACAGTATTTTCGGCAGCACGTTTTCTTTTGAAACCGAAGGCT
Organism: Bdellovibrionales bacterium; assembly: GCA_034004625.1. Classification (GTDB taxonomy): domain Bacteria; phylum Pseudomonadota; class Alphaproteobacteria; order Micavibrionales; family UBA2020; genus UBA2020. Next base: position 4,812 of record JAVEWI010000017.1, on the reverse strand, counting down.
TGCGCCACACCATGACAGACGGGGCGCGCACCGTTGTTTTCGATTTCAAATCCGACAGCATGACCGTAACGGACCACCGCGCCAAAACGTCCTATACCAAAAGCACCAACGGCCCGCTGACCACAGCGGAAGAAAGCCTCGCCCGTTTTGCGGAAGGCAACGTGTGTTACAAAATGCACGAAAAGAAATTTGACGCACTGCTGGCCGATGACAAGGTGGAATCCATCAGCCACGCCCGCGGCTGCGCGGCAAAAGGCGGCGGCGGACAAGTGAATTACCGCAGCGGCCCCGGATAAAAAACCAAGTTTCTTACATTACCATTTGAACAGCACAAGGCTGATCGCCAGCGCCGCCATGCCTGTCACAAGGCCATAGACCGTTTCATGCGCCTTGGCATAGCGTTTCGCGGCGGGCAGTAATTCGTCCAGCGCGAGAAAAACCATCACACCGGCAATCAAACCGAATACCGCGCCAAATACCGCTTCGGACAGGAACGGCGCCAAAAGCAAATAGCCGAGCGCCGCGCCCACAGGCTCCGCCAGACCGGACAGCAGGCTGGCAAAGAACGCGTATTTTTTACTGCCCGTGGCGTAGTAAACCGGCACGGCAATCGCGATGCCTTCGGGGATATTGTGAATGGCAATGGCCAGTGCCAAAGGCAAACCCACAACAGGGTCATCCAACATGGCAAAGAATGTCGCAAGACCTTCGGGGAAATTATGCGCGGTAATGGCAATCGCCGTCAAAAATCCGACGCGTTTGACGTAGGCGCGGTTTTGTTCTTTGAAATGCGGGTTATCGGCTTCCAATGTTTCATGCGGGTTGGGCACCAGACGGTCGATGGTGGCAATCAACAACACGCCCGCCAGAAACGCCACCGTGCCATAGGTGAAACCCAGTTTTTCATCAAAAGCATTTGTGAAGGAAGCGATCGATTTATTCAAAATTTCCGACAGCGATACAAAAACCATCGCACCGCCGGCAAAGGCCAGGCCAAAGGCCAGCATACGCGGGCTGGGTGCCTTGGATGCAAAAACCAATATACTGCCCAGTGCCGTTGCCAAACCCGCCACAACCGTCGCGCCAAAAGCAACCAGCAGCTGCGTTGTCGAAATATCCATGGTTCCGTATCCTTCGCGTATAAAAGTAAAATGCGGCGGCGGGTGCAGGCTTTAAACATACGCCCAAAACACATTTGCCGCAGCACAGCAGCTTAGCGCAGGCAAAGCAGGCACAACAGAGATTTGTATGGAGCCCGCGGCTACCACAACAGACAAGCGAAGAGGACAAGGAAACAAAGTGAATGATGCGGCAGGGCAGGGGACAAACCACCCGCCGCCATCCCGTGCAGGAAGCAAGCCCGGCAAAGGGGAAGACCGGCTCCCGTATGAGAGACCGCCCATCCACCCCGCCGTACCCGCAGCCACCAACAGCCTAAATTGGAAAAACATTATGGAATTAATGATTCCAGCGAATATTCTTGCGACTCCGCATGTGATCTGTTATTTCCATACGGCAGTTTATACTGTCCTACCTTCTGTGCGGTCATGGCGGAATTGGTAGACGCGCAACGTTGAGGTCGTTGTGGGGCAACCCGTGGAAGTTCGAGTCTTCTTGACCGCACCATTCTCTTTCTCAGAAAAACGCCTTTTTAAGGCCTGAATCCCTTAGGGGATTTTTTCTGTTTGGGCGGGGTGCCGGATACGGGCGCTGTGCCATTCGCCTTATGACGGCTGTCATTCGCCCCGTTATATGTCGGGCGGCTATCATTCGCCTTGTTATATACTGGGCGGCTATCATTCGCCGCCATGCGCGGGGGCTGGTTATCGCGCGGCGGTTTGGGCGGCGCGACGCCTGCCAAAACAAGCCCCGCATTAATTTCCGCATCTGTATAAGGCACATAACCGTTTTCATGGCGGATCACCGCCTTGACCAGCGGAAACAGATGGTCGTGCCGTTTCAGGTCGAGTTTTTGTTCCGGATCAAAACCTGTTTCACGGCTGACCGCACGGATATAGGCCGTTGTATTGTTTTCATGCGGCGGCGCCCAGCGGGAAATCATTTCGCTGATCGTCTCCAGCTTGTGCTTTTTCTGGTAGTTTTGCAGAATCCGCGACATGGCGCGGATGCCGAAACGGGCTTCGGTAAAGGTAAAAAAACGGCTGTCCGGCTGCTCGTCGGCAAGCCCCACCCAGCGATCGCGGGATTTTTCAATATTGCCGGGATTGTGGTTGCGCACACCGCGCGAAGGTTTCCGTTCAGACATCCTGTGTATTCCTTTCAGGTCAGCTTGCGTTTCGCCGCACAAGCAGGATGCCGTCATTTTTTTAACAAAAAGCAAACGCCGGTTTCCGCAATATCCGCCATCTCCCGCTATGCCGCGGAAAGCCTGCGTTTTACCGGTGAAAAAAAACCACGCGAAATAAAAATCATTATTTTGTTTAACGAAATCGGGCACAAAAACATAAAATCATGCTATTCTCCGCCCCAATCGCGCAGAAGTTCCGGCTGCCGGACCCTTCCGATGCGCGGCATGTTTATCCGGAGTTTTTTCACACCATGGCACTTAAAAAAGACGCGCTGTATCAGGCTGCACTTGACTATCACAAGAATCCGGGCGGCCCCGGCAAAATCGCCATCACCCCGACCAAGGCACTGGGCACGCAGCGCGACCTCGCGCTCGCCTATTCGCCGGGCGTTGCGGCACCGTGTGAAGAAATCGCGGCCGATCCCAAAACCGCATCGCTGTACACAGCGCGCGGCAATCTGGTGGCGGTTATCACCAACGGTACGGCTGTTCTGGGTCTGGGCGACATCGGCCCGCTGGCTGCCAAACCTGTGATGGAAGGCAAAGCCGTCCTGTTCAAAAAATTCGCCGGCATTGACGCGATGGATCTGGAACTGGATGAAAAAGACATCGACAAAATCGTCGATGCCGTTGCCATGCTGGAGCCCAGCTTTGGCGGTATCAACCTTGAAGACATCAAAGCACCGGAATGTTTTGAAATCGAACGCCGGTTAAAAGCCCGCATGAACATCCCCGTGTTCCATGACGACCAGCACGGCACCGCCATTATTGTCGGCGCGGCTTTCAGCAACTGGATGAAACTCTCCGGCCGTAAATTGAAAGACGTGAAACTCGTCACATCCGGCGCGGGCGCATCCGCCATGGCCTGTGTCAATTTGCTGGTCGCGCTTGGCCTGCCCAAAGAAAACATCACCCTGACCGACCGCGCAGGCGTTGTGTACAAAGGCCGCAACGAAAGCATGGACCCCGAAAAAGAACAATTCGCGCAAAAAACAAACGCGCGCACATTGTCCGAAGCCATCAAGGGCGCGAATGTATTCCTTGGCCTGTCCGGCCCCGGCGTTCTGAAAGGCGACATGGTCAAAACCATGGCCGATGCGCCGCTCATTATGGCGCTGGCCAACCCTACGCCCGAAATCATGCCCGAAGAAGCACGCGCGGCAAAACCCGATGCGATTATCTGCACCGGCCGCAGCGATTACCCCAACCAGGTTAATAACGTTTTGTGTTTCCCCTTCATTTTCCGCGGTGCGCTGGACGTTGGCGCGACCACGATTAACGAAGAAATGAAACTGGCCTGCGTCCGCGCCCTTGCGGAATTGACCATGCAGGAAACCAGCGCGGAAATGGCGGCGGTTTACGGCGAAGATCCCATGAGCTTTGGCGCCGATTACCTGATCCCCAAACCGTTTGACACGCGTTTGATCCTTGAACTGCCCCCCGCCGTTGCCAAAGCCGCGATGGACAGCGGCGTTGCCACGCGCCCGATCGAGGATTTTGACGCTTACCGCGCCAGCCTCGAAAAATACGTATTCAAATCCGGCCAATTGATGCGCCCGATTTTCGAACGCGCATCGGGCAACCCGAAACGCATCGCGCTGGCCGAGGGTGAAGAAACCCGCGTCCTGCATGCCGCACAAACCATCGTGGACGATGAAATCGGCTATCCCATCCTGATCGGCCGCGAAGAAGTCATCATGACCCGCATGAAACGCCTGGGCCTGCGCATGAAAAAAGGCGTGCATTTCGATCTGGTCAATCCGGAATCGGACAGCCGCTATAACGACTACTGGCAGACCTATCACAGCATCATGGAACGCAAGGGCATGACCCCCGCATTGGCGAAACAGGTTGTGCGCACGCGCACCAGCGCCATTGCCGCATTGATGGTTGAAAAAGGCGATGCGGATGCGCTGATCTGCGGCACCATTGGCCGTTATGACCGCCACCTGCGCCACATCACGGATATTATCGGCCATGCCCGCAGCTGCCCGACAGAAACATACGCCGCGATGAACGTGATGATTTTGTCCAAAGGCACGTATTTCCTGTGCGATGCCTATGTGAACCCCGACCCGACGGCGGAGCAGATTTGCGACATGACCATCATGGCCGCAACCGAAGTGCGCCGTTTCGGGATGGAGCCTAAAATCGCCCTGCTATCGCATTCCGATTTTGGCAGCATCGACCGTGCCAGCACGGTTAAAATGCGCCGCGCCGTGGAGCTGATCCGCGAACGCGCGCCGGAGCTGGAAGTGGAAGGCGAAATGACCGCCGCCGCCGCATTGTCCGAAGAAGTCCGCGCGATGATGTTCCCCAATTCACGTCTGAAAGGTGAAGCGAACCTGCTGATCATGCCGAACATCGATGCGGCAAACATCACGTTCCACATCATGCGCGCGCTGGGCGATGGCATTACGGTTGGCCCCTTGTTGCTGGGCGCTGCGAAACCTGTGCATATCATGGTGCCGTCCGTAACATCCCGCGGGATTGTCAACGCGGCC
>JAVEWI010000321.1:0-2678 GCA_034004625.1 Bdellovibrionales bacterium | reverse complement strand
ATACGACAAAAGTCGTATCCGCCGATGCGGACATGTAACGCACGGTGCGGTCAATGCCTGCGCCAAGGTCGATGATGATGGCGTCGTAATCTTTTAAAATCATACGCAGCTGTTCGACAATTTCCTGAAGCCGCGGCAAGGGCAGGGATGCCAGCGCGCCTTGGCCAGACCGTCCGGCGATCACGTCAAACCCGCCGTCTTCGTGGCGCTGTATCACGCGGGCCATGCCCAGATTGCCTTCGATCACGTCGCTGAGGTCGCGTTTCGCCATCAATCCCAATTGCACGTCCACGTTGGCAAGGCCAAGGTCGCCGTCAAACAGCAAAACTTTTTTCCCCTGTTTGCTTAGCGCATGGGCAAGGCCGATGGAAAACCATGTCTTGCCCACGCCGCCTTTGCCTGATGCCACGGCAATCAATCTTTGCGCATGCGGCGGTTTGGTATCGGCGGGGGGATTGGTATGCGGCGTTTCTGTGATGGTGGTCATGGTTTTGATCCTTATGCTTTGCGCTTTTCGGCTGTTTGCGCGGCAGCGGGCGCGGGCATGAGCAATTCTGCGAGTTTCAGGGGCGTCAATTCAATAGTGCCATGGGCAACCTGCGGCGTATGGCTGGCCGTGCCAAGGGCAAGGTTCGTCTTGGCCGCGGCGCTTAAAATACCGCCCAGCCTGCGCGCAAAATCCAATCGCGTGGCGATAAGGTTTTTAACGCCTAGAATATCAAACGTCTGCGCCATTTCGGCGGCTTCTTCGGCATCCAGTCCCGCGGGCATAACCAGTGCGGCCTGCAATTTACCGACCGACAAAAGCTTGGCCAGATATTTCATTTCCTGCGGGTCAAACGGGTTCAGTCCGCCGGTATCAATCAGAATTTCGCTGCCGCTGGCGCGCAGGATCATTTCCTGCAAAGCCTTGGGGTCTTCCGCCGTATAAAGCGGCAGGTCGAGGATATTGAGGAAAGCCGACAGCTGTTCCACCGCACCCGCACGGTTGATGTCCGTGGTGACGACCAATGGCTTGCGCCCTTCCATCACGGCGCGTGCGGCCAGTTTCGCGGTCATTAATGTTTTTCCTGCGCCCGGCGGGCCGACCAGAATAACGGGTGATATGTTTTTGTCTTCCGCCGGGCGGAAATGGAATGTGCGCGAGAGGCCTTTGGCCAATGCGCGGCGCGGATCACCGCTGCCGTCCAATGCAGCGGCGGAAATGATTTTTTCGCTGATGGCGCCGGGCACGCGGTGTTTGAGCAGGATATCCGTGATGCGTTCGGTGATTTCGTCGGCATCCAGTTTTTCTTCCGGCGCGGCAGAGGCGACGGCGGGGGCCGCTGCTTTGCGCGGGGGCGGTGCGGTTTCTTCGGGCGGCAGACCGGCGTGTTTTTCAGGCAGCGGTGCAATTTGTTCTACCGCGGCGGTGATGCGTACCCATCCGCTGGGCTCTTCGCGCGTGGAGACGATGATGGCGTCATCGCCCAGCGTTTCCTTGATCTGGCGCAGCGCGTCCTGCATCGATTTTGCTTCAAAAGTTTTTAAGCGCATGGTGTCTGTCGGTTTCCGTTTGTATCAGGTGCGGCGGGGCAGGAAAAATGCCTTAGCCGATTTGCGCCAGCGTTTTAATGCGAGCGCGCGGATGAATTTCGTTTTGGGACATAATGATGGTTTGCGGGCGGAACCGTTCGATGATGGAACGGACATAGGGCCGGATGGCGGGGCTGGTCAGCAATACGGGTGCTTCCCCGCGCATGGCCATTTCTTCGTATGTGGCGCGGACGGATTGAATGAATTGCTGCAAACGCGTGGGCGCCATGGCGAGCTGTTTGTCTTCGCCTTGACCAACCAGAGATTCAGCGAAGGCCTGTTCCCAATCGCCAGACAGGGTGACCAGCGGCAAGACGCCTGCGTTATTGCTGTGCTGGTCGCACAATTGGCGGGCAAGACGCGCGCGCACGTGTTCGGTAATCATAGTGACGTTGCCGGTGAAGCCGGTGGCTTCCGCTACGCCTTCCAGAATGGTGGGCAGGTCGCGGATGGAAACGCGCTCCGACACCAGATTTTGCAAAATACGCTGCAAACCCGTGACGGTAATTTTGTTGGGAATGACATCCGCCACCAGTTTTTGGTGTGACTGCGGCAGTTCATCCAGCAATTTTTGTGTTTCGGCATAGGACAGCAGGTCGGGCATGTTGTCCTTGATGATTTCGGTGATATGCGTGGTCACAACCGTGGCGGGGTCCACAACGGTATAGCCGCGGAAATGCGCTTCTTCGCGGTATTCCGGCGTCAGCCACAGGGCGGGCAGGCCGAATGTGGGTTCGCGCGTTTGTTCGCCCGGCAAATCCATGCTTTCGCCCGAAGGGTTCATGCACAAAAGCATATCGGGGCGGATTTCGCCGCGGCCGGCTTCAATTTCCTTGATGCGCACGACATAGCTATTGGCGGGCAGTTGCAGGTTATCCTGAATCCGGACGGACGGCAGGATGAAGCCCATGTCTTCCGCCAATTGTTTGCGCAGGCCCTTGATTTGTTCGGTCAGGCGGCCCTTTTCCGGGTTGTTGACCAGCGGCAAAAGACCGTATCCCAGCTCGACACGGATGGTGTCGATGGCGAGCGCCTTGGCAATAGGCTCTTCCGCCACGGGCGCTTTGGCGGCGATTGCTTTTTGCTCGGCGGCGGCCTGTGCG
>JAVEWI010000320.1:0-2704 GCA_034004625.1 Bdellovibrionales bacterium | reverse complement strand
GTTTATTTATGCCGCGCGGGTTTTTTTATCAAGCAGCGGGCGCAGGAAATATCCCGTATGGCTGCGTTTTTCGCGGGCGACTTTTTCGGGCGTGTCCTGAATAATAATCTCGCCGCCTTTGGTGCCGCCTTCGGGCCCGATGTCGATCAGCCAGTCGGCGGTTTTGATGACTTCCAGATTATGTTCGATCACCACCACCGTATTGCCTTGGTCCACCAGACGGTGCAGGACTTCGAGCAATTTGCGCACGTCTTCGAAATGCAAACCCGTGGTGGGTTCGTCCAGAATATAAAGCGTGCGGCCGGTTGACCGTTTTGCCAGTTCCTTGGCCAGTTTCACGCGCTGCGCTTCGCCGCCCGACAATGTGGTGGCGCGCTGGCCGATATGCACGTAACCAAGGCCGACTTCCTTGAGCGTTTCCAGTTTGTCGCGGATGGAGGGCACGGCTTTGAAAAACTCCGCGCCTTCGTCCACGGTCATGTCGAGGACTTCGGCGATGGATTTATCCTTGTATTTAATTTCCAGCGTTTCGCGGTTGTAACGCGCGCCCTTGCAGGCGTCGCAGGTGACATGCACATCGGGCAGGAAATGCATTTCGATTTTAATCACGCCGTCGCCTTCGCAGGCCTCGCAGCGGCCGCCCTTGACGTTGAACGAAAAACGCCCGGGCCCGTATCCGCGCGCCTTGGATTCCGGCAGGCCGGAAAACCAGTCACGGATAGGCGTAAAGGCGCCGGTATAGGTCGCGGGGTTTGACCGCGGCGTGCGGCCAATGGGCGATTGGTCGATGTCGATGATTTTGTCGATATATTCCAGGCCCAGAATATCGTCATGCGCGCCGGGCTGTGTGCGGGCCTTCATCAAACGTCTTGCGGCGCCGGCATAAAGCGTATCAATGACCAGCGAAGATTTGCCCGAGCCCGAAACGCCGGTCACGCAGGTAAAAGTGCCGATGGGGAATTTGGCATGCACGTTTTTCAGGTTGTTTTCACGCGCGCCGGTGACTTCGATATATTGCGTTTGCGTGCCGGATTTTTTGCTTTCCACCGTTTTGCCGCTGCGGCGCAGGGCGGGTACGGGGATGGATTTGATGCCGGACAGGTATTGCGCGGTCAGGCTGTCTTTGTTTTTGAGAACGTCATCGGCCGTGCCCGCGGCAATCACGCGCCCGCCGTGCAGCCCCGCGCCGGGGCCCATGTCGATCAGGTAATCGGCGGTGCGTATGGCGTCTTCGTCATGTTCCACCACCAAAACCGTATTGCCCAGATCGCGCAGGCGTTTGAGCGTATCGAGCAGGCGGTTGTTATCGCGCTGGTGCAGCCCGATGCTGGGCTCGTCCAGTACATACAAAACCCCCGTGAGGCCAGAGCCGATTTGGGACGCAAGGCGGATGCGCTGCGATTCCCCGCCGGACAACGTACCCGACATACGGCTGAGCGAGAGGTAATCCAGCCCCACGTTCATGAGGAAGCTGAGGCGTTCGTTGATTTCTTTCAAAATCCGCACGGCGATTTCCATGTCTTTTTTGCCAAGGGTTTTGCCAAGTCCGGCAAACCATTCCTGCGCTTTTTCAATCGACAGGGCGGAAATTTCACCCACGTGGCAGGCATTGACTTTGACGGCCAGCGCTTCGGGTTTCAGGCGGAAACCGCCGCAGGCCGTGCAGACCTGTTCTGTTTTATACTGGTCGAGGTCTTCACGGACGTGGAAACTTTCCGTCTCCAGATACCGGCGGTGCATGTTGGGGATGACGCCTTCAAACGTATTCGTGCTGGTGAAATGTTTGTTGCCGTCCCAATATTTAAACGCGAATTTTTCTTTGCCGCCGCCGTGCAAAATAACATCGCGCAGTTTTTGCGGCAATTTGTCCCAGCGTACATTCATGCCGGATTTGAAATGGACGCAGAGGCTTTCCAGCGTTTGTTCGTAATAACCCGAAGAAGAATTCGCCCATGGCGCCACGGCGCCTTCGGCCAATGTCAAAGCGGTATCAGGCACCACCATATCGGGGTCGAAATGCATTTTGCTGCCAATGCCGTCGCAGGTGGGGCAGGCGCCAAAGGGGTTGTTGAACGAAAACAGGCGGGGTTCGATTTCTTCGATCGTGAAACCGGATACGGGGCAGGCGAATTTGGCGGAGAAAATATGCTCTTCCTGCGTTGTCGCGTCTTCGGCAATCAACAAACCATCGGCCAGTTTTAATGCGGTTTCAATGGAATCCGCCAGACGGTTTCCGATGTCTTTTTTCACCACAATACGGTCCACCACAACGGCCAGATCGTGTTTCAATTGTTTATCGAGCGTCGGCACGTCGTCCAGTTCGTAAAAAATGCCGTCGATTTTGATACGCTGGAAGCCTTTCTTTTTCAGCTCCTGCATTTCCTTGCGGTATTCACCCTTGCGCCCGCGCACGATGGGGGCGAGGAGGTAGAGCTTTGTCCCCTCCGGCAAAGCGAGGATTTGATCCGCCATTTGCGATACTGTCTGGCTGGTAATCGGCTTGCCGGTTGCGGGGGAATAAGGCACGCCCACGCGTGCCCAGAGCAAACGCATGTAATCGTGAATTTCCGTTACCGTACCCACGGTGGAACGCGGGTTTTTGGATGTGGTTTTTTGTTCGATGGAAATGGCGGGGGAGAGGCCTTCGATACTGTCCACATCCGGTTTTTGCATGAGCTCCAGAAACTGGCGGGCATAGGCGGAA
>JAVEWI010000016.1:0-12301 GCA_034004625.1 Bdellovibrionales bacterium | reverse complement strand
AACCGTCCCCGCGACGCAATTCAACATGAAAGACGTCGAGAAAATCGGATTTGTGAAATTCGACTTCCTCGGCCTTAAAACGCTGGACGTTATTCAGGAGGCCATCCGTCTGGTCAAGCAAACCACGGGGCGTGATCTTGATCCGCTGAAATTCCCGCTGGATGACGCGCCAACGTATAAACTTCTGGCACGCGGGGATTGCGCCGCTGTTTTCCAGCTCGAGAGTGCGGGCATGCGCGACCTGTGCCGCCAGATGAATGTGAAAAACTTCGAAGAAGTTTCGGCTATCGTGGCGTTGTTCCGCCCGGGCCCGATGGAAAACATTCCCAAATACCTGTCCAACCTGAAGGGCAACGAAGAAATCGACTACCTGCACCCGCTGTTGAAGCCGGTGACCGAAGATACCTATGGCGTCATGATTTATCAGGAACAGGTCATGCAGGCGGCGCAGGTTCTGGCCGGCTATACGCTGGGCGGTGCCGATTTGCTGCGCCGTGCGATGGGTAAAAAAATTAAATCCGAAATGGATGCGCAGCGGGCGATTTTTGTCGATGGCTGCAAAAAACATAACGATATTGACGAAGCCCTTGCCGGTTCCATTTTCGACCAGATTGAAAAATTCGCAGGTTACGGTTTTAACCGCGCGCACTCGGCGGCTTATGGTCTTATCGCGTTCCAGACGGCTTATTTGAAATGCCATTACCCTGTCGAATTCATGGCGGCGACCATGACGCAGGATATGGGCAATACGGATAAACTGGCCGTATTGCGGCAGGAATTGCAGCGCATGAATATCACGCTGCTGCCGCCGGATATCAATAAATCCATCCCGCGTTTTTCGGTGGAATTCATGCCTGACGGCAGCAAATCCATCCGCTATGCGCTGGCCGCGCTGAAAGGCGTGGGGGAAGAAGCCATGAAACGCGTGTTGTCCGAACGCGAAGAAAACGGCCCCTTTGCCGATATATATGATTTTGCCCGCCGTTTGGATACCAAGGTGATTAACAAGCGCCAGATGGAATCCCTCGCCGCTGCGGGGGCTTTCGACAACATGATTGAAAACCGCGCCGTGGCATTGGCGGGTGTTGAAACCTTGATGCGTTATGCTTCGGCCCATGCGGAAGAAAAAGCCAGCGGGCAGGAAAGCCTTTTTGGCGGCGGCAGTGCCGAAAGCCTGCCGGAGCCTGCTTTGCCCCATGCGGATAAATGGGAACCGCTTGAAGGTCTGCGGCATGAATTCGAAGCGGTCGGATTTTATTTATCCGCCCACCCGCTGGATAACATGGCAACGCAGCTGGAACGTCTGCGGGTGATACCGTCCAGTCAGGTTCAACAGGCGCTGAACGCATCGCCATCCAACCGCCTGCGCATGGCGGGCATTGTGGTGCGCAAGCAGGAACGCACGTCGCAAAAAGGCAACCGTTTCGCCTTTGTACAGGTATCCGATCCTTACGGCGTTTTTGAAATGATGGTATTCTCGGAGCTTTTGAACGCCGCGCGCGCCAATCTGGAAGCCGGGACGCCGATTTTACTGAGCGTGGATGTGGATAGGAAAAACGAGGATGAGCTGCGTTTTCTGGCGCAGTCGATCGAACCTTTGACCGCTGCCGTGCAAAACGTGACGCGGCAGGTGATTGCTGAAATCGAAACGCCCGAAGCCGCCGCGCAGATTAAATCAATTCTGGATACAGTCGGGCCCGGCAAAGTCAAAATCCATTTGCTGGCCGATGCGGGCAAGGGACGCCGCGTGACCATTGAACTGCCCGGCGGTTATGCCACGCATGAAGAAACACCGCGTGCCCTGCGTGCCATTCGCGGCGTGGGCGAAGTGCGCGAGTTGTAATTCAGGCAAATGCCGACTGCGCAATATGCGTGTCAGGTATCGCAAAAAATTCGTTTGATTATTTCGGTTTGACGCGCGATTTGATGGTCGGGCTGCGGGGCAGGTTTATGTCGCCATCCAGAATGCTGGCCTGTTTTGCGCGCGCATCGGCCGCTTGGCGCATATCATCCGCATGCTGGCTGTAATGTTTTGCCTGTATGAAATCGCGCCCCAGTTTGCTGCGCGGCCATGTGTTGTCGGGTGCGGCTTCGGCGTCTTGTTCAAGGGTGCCGCCGCGCGCGGTTTCCTGCTTTTCAAAAACGGAAAGCAGCGTCATGGCTTCTTCCTGCGTCACATCCTGCGCGGCGCTGCGTAAAATCAGGCAACTGTCGATTTCATGTTTTTCAATATCGCCGAGGCCCTGCGCGGCTTTGTCCTGGTCATAGCTGGGGCGGTAAACCCAGAAAACGTGATGCATGCGGCGTTCATCTTCCGGGTTTTCGGTCAATAACGCATGGGTGCGGTAATTTTGGGGTGCGGGCGTTGTCATGGCGCGTTTTTCCGCTGGCTGGGCGCGGGGGCTGCCGTGTCGTTTGCGGGTTCGCTTTGCGGCGCGGCGTTTTTGCGCGGCAGGTATGTGATGGCTTTTTTGCGTTTCTGGTCGAATTGCGTTTTCAGGCTGCGGGTCAATTTTTGTGTCGCTGTTTCGGGCAGGCCTTCGGGATGGCGGGCTGCTTTTTCCTGCGCGTAGGTTTTGTACGTTTTGTTAAACGCGCGGTTGCCGATGATGGCATTCGCCGTCATGACGGCGCCCACGCCCAATCCACCCGCGCCCGCCCACACGGGCAAGGGCAGGGCAATGCCAAAAGCGCCCAGCGCCAGCGTAGCAATACCGCCCGCCACCAGCGCGCCGCCGATCACAATTTTGGTGCCGTAATAAAGGCTGAGCGTTTTGAAAACTTTCAACCGGCGGTCCAGCTGCTGTTCGGTCAGGCTGTCCGCGCTTTTGATAAGCTTGTCTTTGACTTTTTTAACAGGCGCCAGCATCAAGGTGCCTTGGGCGTTTTGGCGCGCGGGGCCAGTTTTTTCATGCTGCCGGCAATATGTTGCAGCTGCGCCATGTTTTGTTCCTGCTGCAACATGAAATGGTTTTGGAAAGGCTCCGCCTTGTCATAGGTGTCATTCGTGCGCAGGCGTGCGGCAATGCCGGTATTTTCTGTCAGGGCAGGGCGCAGTTTTTTTCCGGCTTCTTCTTCGCATCTGGTCAGCAGGTCGATGGCTTCGCGCCAGCCGATTTTGCCGGAAATGGTTTTGGAAAAGCTGTAAGAACCCGCAACTTCGTTTTCGTACACAAATCCTTCTTCGCCGCGCGTGCCGTAAGCGTGGAATGACCAGAAGATGATTTTGTCGTTTTCAGATTTATCGGTTTCTGGCGCCGGCTTGACCTCTGCTGCGCCTGTTTCGGGCGGGGCGAAAAACGGGCGGGTGCGGTACGTGGCGTGGGACGAAACGGTGAAAGACATGGAAAACTCCTCAGGCCGTCATGCTAGCGGGAGGGTATTTTTATGTCAATATTCTTATGAAATAGGTAAAAAAACGCCGTTTTTTCCTACATGACGGCTTTTGGCGGGGCAAAGCCCGCGGAAAGTCATAAAAATGCCCATGTTTTCCTTGCAAAAGCGGGGGTTTGACGGTAAAAACGCCTCCATCAACACATGAATGGTTCATGTGTAATTCGCATGCACGCGTGCGCGGTCTTTGCTTAAAAGGTCGCTTCGGTGCCCCTCCGGGGCTTCTATCCGCGTGCAGAGGTATAACCGAGAAAGGACTAACCTCATGACGATGCCTACTTTTACGATGCGCCAACTCCTCGAAGCTGGTGTTCACTTCGGCCACCACACCCGTCGCTGGAACCCCAAGATGAAGCCTTACATCTTTGGTGACCGCAACAACGTTCACATCATCAACCTCGAACTGACGGTACCGATGCTGTACAACGCGCTTAAAAACCTGCGCGAAATCGTTGCAAACGGCGGCCGCGTTCTGTTCGTTGGCACCAAGCGCCAGGCGAGCGAAAAAGTTGCAGAAACCGCACAACGTTGCGGCCAGTACTACGTGAACTACCGCTGGCTCGGCGGTATGCTGACGAACTGGAGCACCATCTCCAACTCCATCAAGCGCCTGCGCGAAGTGGACGAGATGCTGGCAAACCCCGAAGTCAAACATGCCCTGACCAAGAAAGAACAGCTGAACCTCGCACGCGAGAAAGAAAAGCTGGAAAAAACCCTTGGCGGTATCAAAGACATGGGCGGTCTGCCGGACGCAATCGTTGTGATTGACGTTTCCAAAGAATCCAACGCAATCCTGGAAGCAAAACGCCTTGGCGTTCCGGTATTCGGCGTAGTCGATACCAACTGCGATCCCGATGGCGTTGATTTCATGATCCCCGGTAACGATGACGCAACCCGCGCCATCAGCCTGTACTGCGACCTGTTCGCGGAAACCGTTCTGGACGGCCTGCAAGCCGAAGTGACGAAGTCTGGCAAAGACCTCGGCGCATCCGAAAATCCGGTTGCCGAAAACCTGGATACGGTTGAAGCGAAAGCAGCAGTCGCTGGCTAATAAACCGCAGCAGGCGGTGTCTTTCACTGCCCGTCTTGCGTTTTAATACTGCGAACCATCCATATCAGTGCTTCCCCCGGCTTTGCGGCCGGGGGAAAGCGCACAACAGAGAGGGATATAAAAAATGACTGAGATTACCGCATCGATGGTAAAAGAACTGCGCGAAAAATCCGGCGCAGGCATGCTTGATTGCAAAAAAGCACTCGCTGAAAACAATGGTGACGTTGATGCCGCCATGGATTTCCTGCGTAAAAAAGGTCTCGCTTCCGCTGCGAAAAAATCCAGCCGTGCCGCGGCTGAAGGTTTGGTCAGCGTGGGTTCCGCCGGCAATACCGGTGTGATCATCGAGCTGAACGCCGAAACCGATTTCGTTGCCCGCAACGACCAGTTCCAGACTTTCCTGTCCCAGCTGACCGATGCCGCCCTGACGACCAAAACCGGCGACGTAGAAGCGCTGAAAAAGACACAAGTCGGCGCGAAAACGGCTGAAGAAGGCCTGACCGAGCTGATCGCCAACATTGGCGAGAACATGACCCTGCGCCGTGCGCAGCTGTTGACCGTTGCAAACGGCGTTGTTGCGACCTATGTCCACAACGCGCTGCAACCCAACCGCGGCAAAATCGGTGTTCTGGTTGCTCTGGAATCCACCGGTGATGCAGACAAACTCGGCGCACTCGGCCGCCAGCTGGCGATGCACATCGCGGCTGCACGTCCCGAAGCACTCGATGTTGAAGGCCTGAACCCCGAAACCGTTGCCCGTGAACGCGCTGTTCACGCGGACAAGGCGACCCAAAGCGGCAAACCCGCCGACATCGTCGAAAAGATGGTCGAAGGTTCCATGCGCAAATACTACGAACAGGTTGTTCTGCTGAACCAGACATTCATCATTGACGGCGAAAACAAAATTTCCGCTGTCATCGAAAACGCTGCCAAAGACGTTGGCGCACCGGTAAAGCTGACGCAATACGTTCGCTTTGAACTGGGCGAAGGCGTTGAAAAAGCGGCTGACGATTTCGCGGCAGAAGTTGCGAAAATGGCCAACGGCTAAGAACTATCCGTATCCGCTGTGCTGCCTTGCAAATGCAGGGCAGCACGGGCGGGACGGTGATACCGGTACTATCGGCACTACCAAGACTATTCGCGCTATTCCGGCTTTCTTCAGGCTGCAGGCCTTCGGGTTAAGAACCTTTTCTGGTTTTTTACAGTACACAGGGGTTTCATCATGTCCGCACCGCGTTTCAAGCGTGTTCTTCTTAAAATCTCCGGCGAAGCTTTGATGGGGGAAGGGGAATACGGCATTGAAAGCGATATGGTGAACCGCATCGCTCAAGATATCAAAGACGTGACCGAACTGGGCATCGAAGTATGTCTGGTTGTGGGCGGCGGCAATATTTTCCGCGGTGTTTCCGGCGCGGCCGACGGCATGGACCGCTCGACGGCGGATTACATGGGTATGCTGGCGACGGTTATCAATTCCCTCGCGCTGCAAAACGCGCTTGAAAAACTGGGTGTCACCACCCGCGTGCAATCTGCCATTCCCATGTCCACGGTATGCGAGCCTTATATCCGCCGCAAAGCCGTGCGCCATATGGAGAAAAGCCGCGTGGTTATTTTTGCCGCAGGTACGGGCAATCCGTTTTTTACCACCGATACGGCGGCTGCATTGCGTGCGTCCGAAATGGGCTGCGATGCGCTGCTGAAAGGCACCAAAGTGGATGGCGTTTATACCGCCGACCCGATCAAGGTGCCGACCGCCAAGAAATTTGACAAGCTGACCTATCTGGACGTGTTGTCGAACGATCTGGGCGTTATGGACGCATCGGCGATTTCGCTGGCGCGTGAAAACAACATTCCGGTTATTGTATTTTCGATCAAACAACCGGGCGCTTTTGCGGAACTGATGCAGGGACGCGGCGCATATACCATCGTAGAGAAAGAGGTTCAAAATGGATAACATGGATATGAGCGATCTTGAACGCCGCATGGGCGGTGCCTTTGACGCGCTGGGCAAGGAATTTGCCGGCCTGCGTACGGGCCGTGCGTCTGTCAATTTGCTCGACCCCGTTGTGGTCGAAGTTTACGGCGCGAAAATGCCGCTGAACCAGGTGGCGTCCGTGTCCATTGCCGAAGCGCGTTTGCTGAACGTGCAGGTATGGGATGCGTCCAATACCAAAGCGGTTGAAAAGGCGATTGCCAACGCCGGCCTCGGCCTGAACCCGCAGCCTTCGGGCACGTTGATCCGCGTACCCCTGCCGGGTTTGACGGAAGAGCGCCGTGTGGAGCTGGTAAAAGTCGCTGCGAAATACGCCGAAGCCGCGCGCGTGGCCGTGCGTAACATCCGCCGCGAAGGCATGGATACGACCAAGAAATTGCAAAAAGACGGAAAGATTTCCGAAGACGATCTGAAGCGTAACGAAGAACGCATCCAGAAAATGACCGATACCTGGGTGAAGAAAATCGACGATACGCTGGCTCAAAAAGAACAAGAGATCAAGCAAGTCTAACGCCCGCATCTAACGTCTTTTCGAACGGCCTTCGCCCATGTCTCAAACAGACACAACCGCCACGCTGCCGCGTCACGTTGCCATCATCATGGACGGGAACGGACGCTGGGCGGCAGCACGGGGGCTGACCCGTATCGAAGGCCATAAAAAAGGCGCGGAAGCCGCACAGCGTGCGGTGGAAGCCGCGCGTGATCTGGGCATCCGTTACGTGACCTTGTTCGGCTTTTCGTCCGAAAACTGGAACCGTCCGGCTTTGGAAGTCGAAGGCCTGATGGGGCTTTTGCGTTATTACCTGAAAAAAGAAACGGAATCCCTGCACAAAAATGGCGCAGCCCTGCGCGTGATTGGCGACCGCAGCCGTTTGCCGCAAGACATTGTGGAGATGATTGCGCAGGCCGAAGACATCACCAAAAATAATACCGAATTGACGGTTGTGATCGCGCTCAGCTATGGCGGGCGGCAGGACATCGCCTTTGCCGCGCGTGAAATTGCGCGTGCGGCGGCGGTCGGGAAAATTTCCCCCGATGCGATCAGCGAAGATGTTTTTGCGACATATCTGATGACCGCAGGCATTCCCGATCCCGACCTGATGATCCGCACCAGCGGTGAAAACCGCATCAGCAATTTTTTGCTGTGGCAATTGGCCTATGCCGAAATGTATTTCACCAATACCCTGTGGCCTGATTTCAGCCGCGTGGATATGGAAGCCGCGCTGGCGTTTTTTGCGGGGCGTGAACGCCGTTATGGCGGTTTGCCGCCGTGCAAGACCGGACAGACGGCTTGACTGTTTTTTGATACCTGCCGCTTTCCACCCTCTATCGTATTTCCACGTGCAAGGACCCCGAAGATGACAACAGATACCGCAGCGCCGGCACCCGAAGCAAAGCCGCCCGTCAACAGTTCTCTCAAAGAACGCGCGAAGGGCGCCTTGATGTTCGCGCCGCCGGTTTTGGTGGTGATCTGGCTGGGCGGTGCCTTGTTTGCATGGATGATGGCGGCGGCGGCGGCCATCGGCGCGTTTGAATGGACGCGTATGGTCACAACGGGGCAGGAAAAACCGCCCGCGTATCTGAATTATCTGACGGCGGCTTTTGCCGCTTTGTCCGTTTTGGTCGGTGCCATGGTAAAAAGCCCTATTATGGGCCTGTGGTTCTTGCTGGCCTTGTCCGCGGTTGTGATGGCTTACAGCTATGCGCAAAGCGGGCCGAAGCCGAAGCTGGTTGTGTTTGGCTTGATCTATGTCGGGTTTGCTGTCGCTATGATGATCTGGCTGCGTGACAGCAGCGCGGGGCTGTTCCATTTCTGCACTTTGCTGTTCATTGTCTGGGCCAGCGATATTTGCGCCTATTTCACCGGCCGCACGCTGGGCGGGCCGAAACTGGCGCCCAAGATCAGCCCCAAGAAAACATGGTCCGGATTTTTGGGCAGCAGCGTCGGCGCCGGTCTGGTTGCCGCAGGCATGGCCAGCGAACCGTTTTTGAAATATTTTGGTATCGAAGGCGCAACGCTGGGCGGTATGGGGCCTCTGGGCTATTTCGTGCTGGGTTTTGTTTTGGCCATGTTTGGTCAGGCGGGGGATTTGTTTATTTCCCTGTTCAAACGCCATTTCGGTGTCAAGGATACGGGTGCGCTGATCCCCGGCCATGGCGGCATTCTTGACCGCATTGATGCGTTATTGCTGGTGTCGATTATTTTTGGCGCGATCAAATCTGTGGCAGGATAATGCAGGACGCCGCGCCTATAAACCGCGATGCCCTGCCGCAGGCGGAGGTAACGCCGCGCAGCGTGACCATTTTGGGCTCCACCGGATCCATCGGCAAAAGCACGGTGGATTTGCTGGCGGGGCACCGCGACCGCTTTCATACCGAAGCCCTGACAGGGCATAAAAATGTGGCCTTGCTGGCTGAACAAGCGCGCGTGCTGGGCGCAAAGCTCGCCGTTATCGGGGATGAAAGCCTTTATGGTGAATTGAAATCCGCCTTGTCCGGCAGCGGGGTTGAAGCCGCAGCGGGAACGCAGGCCGTCATTGACGCCGCATCCCGCGGTGCCGATTGGACGATGGCAGCGATTGTTGGCACGGCGGGGCTGCGCCCGACTTTGGCGGCCATTGGGCAAGGGCGCACCGTGGCGCTGGCGAACAAAGAATCGATTGTCGCTGCCGGCCCCTTGATGTTGGCGGCGGTTGAAAAATCAGGTGCGACCTTGCTCCCCGTGGATAGTGAGCATAATGCGGTGTTTCAGGTTTTGGATCCCAAACAGCGCGCGGGCGTTTTGCGGGTTATCTTGACCGCATCCGGAGGGCCGTTTTTGCGTAAAACACGGGCGGAGCTGGCAGGGATTACTCCGGCGCAGGCCGTGCGTCACCCCAATTGGGCGATGGGCGCGAAAATTTCGGTGGATAGCGCCACGATGATGAATAAATCATTGGAAATCATAGAGGCGTCTTATCTTTTTAATCTGCCGGATCAGCAAATTGACGCTTTGATCCACCCGCAATCTGTTGTTCATTCTATGGTTGAATATGTGGACGGAAGTATATTGGCGCAAATGGGCGCGCCCGATATGCGTACGCCTATTGCTTATACGCTCGGCTGGCCCGAACGGATTACGACAACGGGGCAGCGGCTGGATTTGTCCGGCCTGCTGTCGATGCATTTTGAACCCGTTGATACGGCGCGGTTTCCCGCCGTTGATATGGCGCGGCAGGCTGTGCGGGCGGGCGCGGGGCATCCGGTGGTGCTGAACGCGGCGAACGAGGTTGCTGTCGAGGCTTTCCTTTCCGGCAGGCTGGGTTTCGATAAAATTGAAATTCTGTCGGCAGAAGCCTTGCAAAGGGCGGATGTAAGGCGCATATCAGGATTGGACGATGTTCTTGCGCTTGACGCTGCTGCGCGCGCACTTGCCGAAAACGTCCTGCAGACGCTATAAATATATAAATCAAGAATATCTACGCGAGAGAGGGTGCCCACCATGGACTTTTTAATCGACTTTCTGTCGGTGCCGGTCAAGTTTTTCAAGGACTACGGCGGGCCTTTTATCCTCGTGCTCAGCCTTTTGGTTTTTGTGCATGAATGGGGCCACTATATTGTGGCGCGTATGTGCGGCGTCAAGGTTGTCAGTTTTTCGATCGGTTTCGGGCGCGAGCTTTTCGGCTGGACCGACAAACGCGGCTGCCGCTGGAAATTCAGCCTGATCCCGCTGGGGGGGTATGTGCAGATGTTCGGTGATACCGATCCTGCCAGCGCCGAACATACCGACAAAGTGCAGGAAGGCACCGAACCTCCGCGCCAGATGACGGCGGAAGAACGTAAAGTCGCTTTCTTTGCCCAGCCCGTTGGCCGCCGTGCCGCTATTGTGGTGGCGGGGCCTGCTATCAATTACATCTTTGCCATTTTCATTCTGGCGGGGCTGTATTATTTCCAGGGCCAGCCCTATGTGCCGCCGATTGCGGCGGGCGTGGTGGAAGATTCCCCTGCGGAAAAAGCGGGCATCCAGCCGGATGACCTGATCGTGTCCGTGAACGGGCGCAAGGTAAGCGGGTTTAACGACCTGCGCAAAGAAACCGCTATCAACCTTGACCAGCCGATGACAATGGTGGTGAAGCGTTCTACGGGCGAGCGTGAATGGGCGGGGGAGCCGATTACCCTGAACATCACCCCGCGTCTGGAATATGACGAAGACCGTTTCGGTTTCCGCCATGCCACCGGCCGCATCGGCATTTCCAGCCCGCCGGGCGCGATGGAAATGCGCGAACATGGTCTTTTGGGTTCGTTCTGGTTTGCAACGATGGAAACCGTGAATATTACGGGCGATACGTTGAAAGCACTGGGGCAGATGATTCTGGGCGTGCGCAGCACCGAAGAGCTGGGCGGCATCTTGCGTATTGGCGCCTATGCAGGCGAATTCTCGCAGCGCGGGCTGGTGGCTTTCATCACCTTTGCGGCTTTGCTCTCGGTCAATCTCGGCTTTATTAACCTTTTGCCGATTCCCATGCTCGATGGCGGGCACCTGATGCTCTATGCTATGGAAAAACTTCGCGGAAAACCGGTCAGCGACATGGTGCAGGAATACATGCTGCGCGTGGGTTTGCTGTTTTTGCTCTTTATTATGGTTTTTGCAACGTGGAATGATCTTGCGCAACTGAAGGTGTTTGACTACGTTAAGGGCCTGTTTTCCTAATATAAAAACAACAACATCTTAACGTACCCGTTAGGTCACGAAGCGCACGACAGATCATGAACACATTTTGCCATCCGACACCCAAAATGCCGGCGCTGCGCTTTGCAGCTTTTGCGCTGGTTCTTTCCGCATTCCTTGCTTTCGCTTTGCCCGGTGCCGCTTTGGCGCAAGATGGCGGAACGATCCACGAGATCAAGGTGGAAGGCACGCAGCGTATCGAGCCTTCGACCGTGCTGTCCTATATCTCGTTGCAGGCAGGGGACAAGTTTGACGATGCGAATTTGAACCGCGCTCTCAAGGCGTTGTTCTCCACTGGTCTTTTTGCCGACGTGGCGCTTTTTCAGGAAGGGCGCGACCTGATTGTTGTCGTGGTGGAAAACCCGATCATCAACGAAATCGCTTTCGAAGGTAACGAAAAGATCAAAAAAGATGCGCTGTTGTCCGAAGTGCAATTGCGCCCGCGTACGGTTTTGACGCGGACAAAAGTACAGGCGGATGTGGCGCGTTTGCAGGAGCTTTACCGTCTCAGCGGCCGCTTCTCTGCCAGTATTGATCCGAAAATTATCAAGCTGGACCAGAACCGCGTCAATCTGGTGTTTGAAATCAGCGAAGGCCCGAAAACACAGATTTCGCGCATCGTATTCCTCGGTAACAAACGTTTCAGCGATTCCGACCTGCAGCGCGTGGTGCGTAGCCGCGAAGACCGCTGGTGGCGTATCTGGTCCAGTTCGGATACTTATGATCCGGACCGTGTGGCCTTTGACCGCGAAATGCTGCGCAAGCATTATCTGGAACACGGCTATGCCGATTTTATGGTGGAAAGCGCGATTGCCGAGCTTTCGCCTGACCGCAAGCATTTCTACGTCACCTTTACCCTTGCCGAGGGCGACCGGTACAAAGTGGGCAAGATCAATGTCCACAGCAACCTGCCGGATATGGATGGCGATACCCTGCGCCAATATGTGACTTTCAATTCGGGCGAGTGGTACAAAGCCAGCGCGGTTGAAAAAACCATCAATGCCCTGACGGACGAACTGGGCAACCGTCAATATGCCTTTGTCGATGTGGTGCCGACGGTGGAACGCCGCCGTGACAGCAAGGAAATCGACATCACGTTTACGGTTAACGAAGGCCGAAAGGTTTTTGTCGAAAACATCAATATCAGCGGCAACGT
>JAVEWI010000319.1:0-2727 GCA_034004625.1 Bdellovibrionales bacterium | reverse complement strand
ACCGGGCGGATTGCCCGAACAGGCCTTGATAGAAATCACCGGCATTGATGATGACGGCGAATTGATGGCGCGCCCGCTGGATTGGCACGGACGCGGCAAACCGCCGGTTATTTACGTGATGATCGACAAAAAACGCGCCGCCCCTGTCAAAGACGGGGAGCGCGTCCTCGCCCGTCTCAAAAAAATATCGCCGCATGAATATGAAGCCCGCGTGTTGAAACCGCTGGAACAAAACGGCGAAACCCGCACCGTGGGTTTTTACAAGTCATATCGCGGCGGCGGTTTTGTAACGCCAACGGACAAAAAAAACAAACTGGAATACATGATTCCCGCCGAATACACGGAACATGCACAGGATGGCGATCTGGTTTCGGTTGAAACCCTTCCCGCCACACGCCAATACCCGCGCAGTAAAAACGCCGCACGCGTGGTGGAAGTCATCGGGCAAAAAGACGACCCCAAGCTCATCAGCCTGATCGCCATTCATACACAAGGCATTCCGGTTGAATTTCCGGCAGACGTTCTGGCTGAATCGGAAAAATTGCAGGAACCTGATCTGTGCGGCGGACGCGTGGATATGCGCGATATTCCGCTGGTTACCATCGACGGCGCCGATGCCCGGGATTTTGACGACGCCGTTTACGCCGCGCCGGACACAGACCCGAAAAACCCGGGCGGATGGAAATTGATTGTCGCCATTGCTGACGTGTCCTATTACGTGCGGCCGTCCGCACCACTGGATATCGAGGCTTTTAAACGCGGAAATTCCACCTATTTCGCAGACCGCGTGGTGCCGATGTTGCCGGAGCGTTTGTCAAACGACCTGTGTTCCCTGCGCCCCCATGTGCCGCGCGCCTGCCTGGCCGTGGAAATGACGATTGATAAAAACGCGCGCATGACGCATTACCGTTTTCAGCGCGGGTTAATGCGTTCCGCCGCGCGCCTGACCTATGAACAGGTCGAAGATGCGCACCGCGGCAATCCGGATGACACAACCGGCCCCTTGGTGGACAGCGTCATAACACCGCTTTACAAGGCCTATAGCCTGCTGAAACATGCACGGCAAAAACGTGGCGCGCTGGAACTTGACCTGCCGGAGCGCAAGGCCCTCATCAACGACAAAGGCCAGGTAACGGCCATCGTGCCGCGCGCAAGGCTGGACAGCCACCAGTTGATCGAAGAATTCATGATTTTGGCCAACGTCGCCGCTGCCTATGCCCTCGAAGATAAAAAAGCGCCCTGCGTTTACCGCGTGCATGACCAGCCATCGGCGGAACGGATTGAAGCCGCGCGCACGCTGCTGAAGGAACTTGGCTATTCCCTGCCCGCATCGGACAATATCCACCCGCGCAATATCAACCAGCTGCTGAAAGTATCCAGCGAACGCGGCGAAGCGGATCTGGTGCATACGTTATTGCTGCGCACGCAGTCGCAGGCGATATACCACCCCGACAACATCGGACATTTTGGTTTAGCGCTTGAAAAATACGCGCACTTCACATCACCCATCCGCCGTTATGCGGATTTGATTGTGCACCGGTCATTGGTCGGCGCCTATAAACTGGGCGAAGGTGGATTGTCACCGCAGGAACGCGAAAAAATCTACGACATGGCGGAGCATATTTCGCAAACCGAACGCAGATCAATGCTAGCGGAACGTGACGTGATGGACCGTTTCACGGCGCAGTTCCTGCAATCGCGCATCGGGCAGGTATTCAAAGGAAAAGTTTCCAGCGTGGCATCGTTCGGCCTGTTTGTGACGCTCGACGAATCCGGTGCGGACGGCATTGTGCCCATGCGTCAATTGCCGCGTGATTATTACATCCACGATGAAAAACGCCATGCCCTGGTCGGCCGCGAAACCCGCCGTACGTTCCGCATGTCAGATGCTGTTTATGTCCGCGTGCTGGAAGCAGACCCCCGCCGCGGCAGCACGGTATTTGAAGTTGTGGAAGGCGAAGAAGACAAATCATCGTCCCGCCCGCGCGGCAGACCCGATGCACGCGGACGCGGACGTGATGATAAATACCGCAGCAGCGGTAGCAGGCGCGACGGCAATAACGGCAACCGCCGTAACGAGAGCCAAAGCCGCCACACGGATGACCGCCCCCGCTGGCATGACGCGGACAGGGAAGAAAGAACCCCCCGCAAAGATCGTGACGAACCCCGCCGCGATAATGACCGCGGCGAAATACGCCGCAATAGCAATAACGGCGAAGTCCGGCGGGATGGGCGCAGCAGCGAAGCACCGCGCAGCGAGCGCAGCAGCAACCGCCCGTATCGTGACGACAACCGCCGCAGCGATAATAACAACGGCCGCAATGAAGGCAGAGCCGAAAAACGCGGTAAAAAAACACCGGGTAAAAACGGCGGCAAACGCAGACGCTAATCAGCAGCCCGCTACATCAAAACAAAAACGCCGCACAGGGATTTTTCTGATGCGGCGTTTTCTTTAACTATCCGGGGGCGCCTTGCGGGGCATAAACCCGTATGGGTTTTACTTATGCGACCGGCGCAGCTTCCATCACGCGGTTACGGCCCGCGCGTTTCGCATCGTACAACGCCTTGTCCGCACGTTCGATCAAATGGGAAATTTCTTCACCTGCCGTATATTCGGCAACGCCAATCGACAGCGTGATACGTCCCATATTTTCGTTGCTGGCTTTGTTGATGACTTCCTTGCTTTCGACAGACTTGCGCAGGATTTCCGCCACACGCAGCCCCGCC
>JAVEWI010000015.1:0-12474 GCA_034004625.1 Bdellovibrionales bacterium | reverse complement strand
TCCATATCGCTGCGGATGCGTTCGGGGCTGAGCATCCACATACTGCCCAGAATAATCCGCGCGGATTTGACGCTGTCCTGTTCGTCTTCCACATCACAGAGCGCAAGTTCGTTCAGGTTGATGGTGCAGTCTTCCAAAATAGACCGCAGCATAAGGACATAACGCGCATTCACACGCTGTTCCCAGCTGGTACGTTCAATCAAGGCCTGTTCAATCAGCAGTTTTTGCCCCAGAAATACCGCGGGCCAGACCATCATGCACAATGTCATGACCGTCACAAAAGCATTACGCCCCCGCCCGACGGCCGACCCGTATCCCACCCCCAGAACAGGTATAATCGCGAGAATAATATCGCCGCCTGTCGGGTCAATCGGCACGCTGTCCGGGCCTATCCAGCTGCTGGAAAAAATCAGCATCAGCGGCACCGTGCACAAAAGGGCGACGAAGTAATAAAGCCCGCGCAGCCGCGCCGAAACTGTATGGAATCCGGTAGAGGCAAAAAGCCCCAGCACCAATAAAACGCAGCCGCTGGCCGAAACCGCGCGGCCAAAAACCTGCAGGTCTTCCATTTTTGCGGGATCCGACCGCACGCTGCCCGCCACATCCAGCAAGGACATGTTGAATTCGATTTCCGCGACCAGATAAGCCATGCTGAGAAACAGCAAAACAGCCGGTATCCACAAACGCCAGCCAGCCGGAGGTTTACGCCGGCGGATTTGTTTTTTTTGCGGGCGCGGCACCGGATGCGGCAAACCATCCTGATCTTCATCGACCAGATGCGCGGCAGCAGGATGCATATTGTCAGGCGCAGCAGGTAAGGCAGAAGCAGATGCGGGAATAACAACAGACGCAGCCTCCGCCTTGGGCGGTGCTGCTTTATCTGTTGTTTCCACCTCTTGTGGCGGCCTGTCTGACTTCGGGTCGTCCATCCCTACAGTCTAGCACGCGCAATCCGTTTGGCACGGCAAGAAATCACCTCGCCAGCCTGAATTTCACATTAAATTCAGGGTTAAATCATTTTTAATCACTGCGGCATTATACAGGAATATCAGGCTGTGATTTTATGCGCGGCAGAACCTTCGGCAGGGCGCAGCACCGTTTTCAAATGACGCTGCACCGATGTGACCTGCTGGCTTGTGCGCGCGGCTGTACGGTAATACTCCATCAAAAACACGCGCAGCGCCGCGGTAAACGAAGCCCCCGCGCCTTTGATATCATGCACGGCACCGCACAGGTCGTGAATGGTGCATCCCTCTATCTCGGCGACTTCGCGCAGCGCCTGCCACATTTCAGGTTCCAGCCGGACGCTGGTGCGGCGGTCATGGATACGCACGTTCTTGCTCACCAATGCGCCATCCAGCGCATTTGGTTTTCCGGCAATGCCGGCTGTATTCTGCGCAGGTTGCGCTTGCGCGGCTTCAGTCTGTTGAAATACGTCTGACATCTCTTTTCCCCCCTTGGAACAGCTGTCTGAATATCAATATCTTTCAAAAAACCATCGCACGCGCCCGTATGCCTTTTGTAAAAATGAAAGGCGCGCCTTGCGGCTGTGACGGCGCGATGTGGATATACTCTAGGATGCACTCCACTTGATTACAACTATAAATTGAATTGATTAAAACTTTACAACAATTGAGTGTATTTTGCCTCTTTCGCGCCGCGGCAAACCTACGTCCGCATTTTTCATTCTGGAAAATTAATAATAACTCCCGATACTTCGCGGCAAGTGGCTGTATATCGGGTTATGCAGATTATTTTTATCCGGCAAGCCGCCCCGCCGCACCCAGCGGCACCAAAAGGCAGCCCCTCTGCAAGAATCGGCTTTTTCGAAAAAATTCCTTTTTATTTTCAATGTAAAAACGGCTTTTTTCGTGCCCCCTACCTTGTATTCACGCCCGATGACGTTCATAATTTTAGGATGTGGGATTTTAAAGGAAAATCGTTTCTGCACGGCTTGCGTGAACACAAAGCCACCGTGCCGACGCCGCGCAAGGCTTGCGATGTGCCGGGATGCCCGCACACGGGGGAACACCGCGCGCCCAAATCCCGCTATGACCTGAAAGATTATTTCTGGTTCTGCCTCGACCACGTGCGTGAATACAACGCGAATTGGGATTTTTTCAAGGGCATGAGCCCCGGCGAAATCGAACATCACATGCATAAAACCGCCGTATGGGACCGCCCCACATGGCGCATGACCGAAGCCGGTTTGACCGAAGACCGCGCCCGCGAAAAAATTTATGCCCATTTCAGCCGTGGCGAAAGCGTGTTTGGCGATTTTTCCATGGGCGGCGATGCCGAAGAAGAAAAACCGCGTGAACGCGCCCGCGTTGATCTGGGCGCCCTGCCCCACCCGACGGTCGAGGCGCTTGGCATGCTGGATCTCAGCCCGCCGGTCAGCTGGGACGACGTAAAAGCGCGTTACAAAACGCTGGCCAAGAAGTATCATCCCGATACCAACAAGGAAAAGGGCGCCGAAGAGCAGCTCAAGAAAATCAACATGGCCTATACCATCCTGAAACTCTCCTACCAAACCTACAGCCAATTGGACGAAAGATAAAAAAATGACCGCTGCCGCGCATAAAAACGTTCCCGACATCACGGTTTCGGCCCGCCAGGTTTTTGGCATTGATTCCGACATGCAAGTGCCCGCGTTTTCCAAGCGTGATGACAAAGTGCCGGAAATTGACGATGCCTATCTTTTTGACAAAAACACCACGCTCGCCATCCTTGCCGGATTTGCGCATAACAAGCGCGTGATGGTGCAGGGTTATCACGGCACGGGTAAATCCACGCATATCGAACAGGTGGCCGCGCGGCTCAACTGGCCTTGCGTACGCGTCAACCTTGACAGCCATGTCAGCCGTATCGACCTGATCGGCAAAGACGTCATCGCGCTGAAAGACGGCAAACAGGTGACCGAATTCAAAGAAGGCATTTTGCCCTGGGCGCTGCGCAATCCTGTCGCGCTGGTTTTTGACGAATATGACGCAGGCCGTCCGGACGTAATGTTCGTGATCCAGCGTGTGCTGGAAGCATCAGGCAAACTGACGCTGCTCGACCAGAACGAAGTGCTGCATCCCCACCCGTCTTTCCGCATTTTCGCAACGGCGAATACCATCGGCCTTGGCGATACCACCGGCCTTTATCACGGCACGCAGCAGATTAACCAGGGCCAGATGGACCGTTGGAACATTGTCGCCGCGCTGAATTACCTGCCGCCGGAACAGGAAGTGGACATTATCCTTGCCCGCGCCCCCGCATACCGCACGGACGACGGCAAAAAAAACGTGGCCGCCATGGTGCGCATGGCGGGTTTGACGCGCAAGGGTTTCATGGCGGGCGATCTTTCCACCGTCATGTCACCGCGCACCGTCATTAACTGGGCGGATAACGCGCAGATTGTGGGCGATCTGGATTTCGCATTTACCCTCACCTTCCTCAATAAATGTGACGAGCTGGAACGCGCGATTGTGTCGGAATACTACCAACGCTGTTTTGACCGCGCCTTGACGCAGCCGGCAGGGTAAGAACCTTGACCGACCAGCACGACCCGATAGAAAATTTTAAAAACGCCACGCAATCAACCGCGCGCGCGTTGTCGGGCCGTGACGATGTGGATGTCAGTTTCAGCGGGCATATGGCGGAAATGACCGATGGCAGCATCCGCCTGCCCGCCCTGCCCAAGGATATGACCGAAGACGACACGCGTTTTGTGCGCGGGTTATGCGACAGTTTTTCCCTGCGCCTGCGGTATCACGACACGGCATTGCACCAAAGGATGCTGCCCGCGGATATACAGGCCCGCGCGGTTTACGATGCACTCGAAGACGCAAGGGTAGAAGCCATCGGCACCGCCGATTATCCGGGCGCCGCCGCCAATATTGAAACCACGTTAAAGCGCGAAGCCAAACGCCTGCGCCTGCATCAGGCAAAATCCATGGACGATGCGCCGCTGTCCGAAGCGCTGCGCCATCTGGCGCGTGAAGCCTTTACCGGACGCGCCATCCCCGCCGAAGCCGCCAAAACTGCCAAACTGTGGAAACAATGGATTGGCGAACATCTGGGCGTGGATGGCCTGCACGACCTTGGCCGCGCCCTGCACGATCAGGAAAAATTCGCGCGCCTTGCGCAAAAAATGATTGAACGCATGGATATGGTGGCCACCCCCGCCGAACCGCCGCGCAACCCCGAAGAAGGCGAAAGCGACGAAGACGAAGATGCGCAGGGCGCCGATACGCCGCAAGACGACGGCGCGCCGCAATCCCCGCCCCCTATGGGCGGCACCGAAGAAAACGACAGCGGCGAAGACGCCGAACAACAGATGGACGCGCAGAGCGGACACGATCTGGAAGACACCGAAGATTCCGGCGCGACATCCGAAGACGACCAGCCCCGCCGCGATGACCCGAACAGCAGCGGATACGAAACCCTGCACGGTGATTATAAAATTTACAGCACGCTGTTTGACGAAGTGGTGCAGGCCAAAGACCTGTGCGATCATGATGAATTGCAAAAACTGCGCAAGATGCTGGACAAACAATTGACCCAGATGCAGGGCGTGATCACGCGCCTTGCCAACCGGTTGCAGCGTAAATTGATGGCGCAGCAAACCCGTTCATGGCAATTCGACCTTGACGAGGGGCTGCTGGACAGCGCCCGCCTGTCGCGCGTGGTGACCAACCCCTTGATGCCCATCAGTTACAAACAGGAAAGCGAAATCGATTTCCGCGATACGGTGGTGACGCTGCTGATCGACAATTCGGGTTCCATGCGCGGCCGCCCTATTACGATTGCCGCCATGTCAACCGATATTCTGGCGCGCACGCTGGAGCGCTGCGGGGTCAAGGTTGAAATCCTCGGCTTTACCACTCGCGCGTGGAAAGGCGGCGCGTCACGCGAACGCTGGCTGGCAGACGGCAAGCCCGCCATGCCCGGCCGTTTGAACGACCTGCGCCATATTGTATACAAAGGCGCCGACAGCCCGTGGCGGCATTGCCGCGCCAACCTTGGCCTGATGCTGCGCGAAGGATTGCTCAAGGAAAACATCGACGGCGAAGCCCTGATGTGGGCCTATGAACGGCTGATGCACCGCCCTGAACAGCGCAAGATCATGATGGTGATTTCGGACGGCGCTCCGGTGGACGATTCCACCCTCTCCGCCAATCAGGGCAATTATCTGGAAGAACACCTGCGCCGCGTCATCCAGCACATTGAACAAAAATCGCCGGTGCAATTGCTGGCCATCGGTATCGGGCATGATGTGACGCGGTATTACGAACGCGCCGTAACGCTGGTCGATGCCGAAGAACTGGGCGGCGCGATCACCGAAAAACTGGCCGAATTGTTCGACGAAAAACCCGCGGGCAAGCGCCGCCGCGGATAACCGCTGCACCCGCCGCGCCCCAGCGCGGTGGATGTCTCTTTTTCCTGTTTATTCCCTGCCCGCCCTGCGCTAAAATCGCCCGCAAACAAAAGGGATTTTTCGATGTCCGAACAAAACAAAGTCTATAAACCCAAATCCATCAGCGGCTTCCCCGAATGGTTGCCGGAATACCGCGCGGTGGAGTTGCAATGGCTGGATAAAATCCGCGCCGTGTTTGAAAGCTATGGTTTTTGCAACATCGAAACCCCGTCGGTCGAAGAAATCGACGCTCTCTCCGCCAAGGCAGGCGAGACGGAAAAGGAAATCTATACCCTGACCCGTTTGCAGGCCGATGATGCGGATAGCAAAGAATCCCGCCTTGCCCTGCATTTCGACCTGACCGTACCCATGGCGCGTTACGTGGCGCAGCATTTCGGCCAATTGGTTTTTCCGTTCAAACGGTACCAGATGCAAAAATCATGGCGCGGCGAACGCCCGCAAAAAGGCCGTTACCGCGAATTTTACCAATGCGATATCGACGTTGTGAATATCGACGACCTGCCCATCCATTTCGACGCCGAATTGCCCGCCGTGTTGTTCGAAGCCTATCAGGCCTTGAACATCCCGCCCGTTGAATTGCACATCAGCAACCGTAAAATGCTGATCGGTTATTTACAGGGGCTTGGCATTGCCGATACGGCGCCCGTCACCCGCGTGCTTGATAAACTCGACAAAATCGGCGTGGACGGCGTTTTCAAAGTTTTAATCGAAGAAGGCTTGGATGCGAACCTCGCACAAAAAGCCCTCGCCTTTGTGCAGATCAAAACATCCGACAGCAGCTTTGCCGACCGCGTCCGCGCATTGGGCGTGACGCATGAATTGATGGAACAGGGCATTGCCGAATTGCAATTCGTGACCGACAACCTGAAACACCTGCACGGCCATGGCATGGTTGCCAATCTGGGCATTATCCGTGGTCTCGATTATTACACCGGCAGCGTATTCGAAGTCCGTTTCAAAGACAGCGCGGAACATTGGCCCAAGGGCACGCCCACGCTTTCCATCGGCGGCGGCGGCCGGTATGACGATCTGGCCGGATCATTCATCAACCAAAAACTGCCGGGCATAGGCGTGTCCATGGGTTTGACGCGTCTTTTCGGTTTGCTGCTGGATCAGGGCAAAATTGCCGCAGGCCCCAAATCCCCCGCCGATGTTCTGGTCGTTTTGCCCGACGAAGCGCGCCGCGCCGAAGCCAGCGAAACCGCACGCACCCTGCGCGCGCGCGGATTCAAGGTCGAGATGTACCACCGCGACGCCAAAATCAAAAACCAGATCGCCTATGCCGAGAAAAAGGGAATCACCCACGTCTGGTTCCCGCCGTTCAAAGACGGACAACCGCACGAAGTCAAGAATATGACAACGGGCGAGCAAAAAGAGGCTCAAGCCGCCACATGGCAACCTGGCTAAGCCCCCTGCCGTACCGCCCGCGTTGCGGTATTTGCCCGCCCGCGCACAGACGTGCTAAAATAAAAAGATCAAGTTCCTGAAACGGGGTATCCCATGTTGTCTGCCCATCGCTTTTTTCTGTCGCTTGCCGCTGTTGGTCTTGGCCTGTTGTTGACGGCCCAAACCGCGCGCGCGGAATATACCTATATCCACAGTGATGGCGAATATTCCATCCTTTTGCCCGAAGCGCCCAGTGGCGAAACCATCTGGTTTGACCGCCCCGGCCATATCCCGTTTATCGAGAACCGCCCGAAATTCGGCTCGCTTGGCGAATTTGCCACCCTACGCCGTACGAATGAAAAAACCGGCGACAGCTTTAACGTTGATATTACTTTTATCAAATCAGGCCGCGATTATTTGCTGACGCTGGACGAGGAAACCTTGCGTGGCTTCATGGCCAAAGAATACGCAAACCAGAAAATCGAAAACCAGAAAATCAGTTATTCCCCCGGTACGGGTACGCTGAAATGGGCTTCTTTTACTGGCTTTTCCGTTGATCGGGATAACAACCTGCTGTTTCACAGCAGCCATATCCTGACAGGCCTTGAAACAATCACCATGATAAAAATGACCTTTAACGCTGAAAACGAAGAATTTGGCGATTTTTATCAAAAGGCAAAAGATTCCATTAAATTCGTAGGCACGAAGTAGTCGTAAAAGCCTTCACCCGCTCCACCATAGAGAAAAACCCGTTACGGCGATTAGGGCTGAGATGCTGGTCCAGCCCCAGCCGTGCGAAAGATTTTTCAATATCGATGTGCGCGATTTCTTCTGCCGTATGGCCTTCAAACACCACGCGCACCACGGCAATAAGCCCCCGCACAATCTGCGCATCGCTATCGGCAAGAAACGTCAAACGCCCCGCCGCATCCCACCCCAGGATCATCCAGACCTGGCTCAGGCATCCACGCACCTTGCTTTGCTCGGTTTTCAGGCTATCTTCCATCGGCGGCAATTGAGCGCCCAGATCGATCAGATAGGCATAACGGTCTTCCCAATCCTCCAGAAAACCGAAGTTATCCACAAGCTCTTCTATATTCATATTCACGGCCTATCTTGAGATGCGTTACGATGCAACAAAAATAATCTTAATCACAGGCAAAAGCTATAGTTGGCAACGGCCTTAAGCTGTTCTATTCTTGAACTATTAGACAAGTCGGCGGCCCTCTAGACAAGCCGGCAATGAAGAAGGGAAAAGATAATGACCAAGACCGGTTCCGGGGATTCCAAAAACACGCTGTATTGCTCGTTCTGCGGAAAGAGCCAGCATGAGGTCAGGAAACTGATCGCCGGCCCGAATGTATTCATTTGCAATGAATGCGTTGAGCTGTGCATGGACATCATCCAGGAAGAAGACAAAACCCAGCTTGTCAAATCCGGCAAGGGTATTCCCACGCCGAAAGAAATCAAAGCCGTGCTGGACGATTACGCCATTGGCCAGGACCGTGCAAAACGCGTGCTGTCCGTTGCGGTTCACAACCATTACAAACGTATTGATGAAGGCCTGATGAAAGGCAGCGACATTGAATTGTCGAAGTCGAACATCCTGCTGATCGGCCCGACGGGTTCGGGTAAAACGCTGCTGGCGCAAACGCTGGCGCGCATCATCGACGTTCCTTTCACCATGACCGACGCCACAACCCTGACCGAAGCCGGTTACGTGGGTGAAGACGTTGAAAACATCGTACTGAAACTGCTGCAGGCTTGCGATTACAACATTGAACGCGCGCAGCGCGGCATTGTTTACATCGACGAAGTGGACAAGATCAGCCGCAAGTCCGACAACCCGTCCATCACCCGCGACGTTTCGGGCGAAGGCGTGCAGCAGGCATTGCTGAAACTGATGGAAGGCACCCTCGCCTCCGTTCCGCCGCAAGGTGGCCGCAAACATCCGCAGCAGGAATTCCTGCAAGTGGATACGACGAACATCCTGTTCATCTGCGGTGGTGCATTTGCCGGCCTTGATAAAATCATCGCCAACCGCGGCCGCAAAACATCTATCGGCTTTGGTGCCGAAGTGCGTGGCCCGGATGAACGCCGCCCGGGTGAAATCCTGCGCGAAGTGCAAACGGAAGACTTGCTGAAATTCGGCCTGATCCCCGAATTCGTTGGCCGCCTGCCCGTTCTGGCTACGCTTGACGATCTGGATGAAAACACGCTGGTTTCCATCCTGACCGAACCCAAAAACGCGCTGACCAAGCAATACGCCCGCCTGTTTGATATCGAAGGCGTAAAGCTGACTTTCCAAAAAGACGCCTTGCATGAAGTCGCCAAACGCGCGATTGAACGCAACACGGGCGCCCGCGGCCTGCGTTCCATCATCGAAGCTGCGCTGATGGATACCATGTTCGAATTGCCGGGTATGGAAGGCGCTGAAGAAGTCGTTGTCACCGCCGACAACATTCTGAACGCGACACAGCCGACCATTGTTTTCTCGGACAAGAAAAAAGCCAAAGACAAAGAAAGCAAGAAAAAGAAAGAAGAAGGCGAAGATGAAGCCGCCGCCGCTTCCTAACTTTTCTTCACTCTAAAAAAAACACCCCGCTCTTGCGGGGTGTTTTTTTATGCCCTTCAGAACCGTAAAAAAACTATTCCTCTTCCGGCGTCACCACAATAACAGGCGCATCGCATTCAATACGCACATCACCCGATGCATTGTTGGAAAGACCTCTCCCTGCAAGCGGCAAAAGAGAAATCCGGTGCGCGGGATAGGTACAAGCACCGGAGATACTGACCTGCACCTGCCCCAAAGTAAAAACGGAAAAAATACCGTGATGCCTGAAACTTTGGGCGCCTGCGGCAAAGTGACGCAACAACGGGCGGCCATCCGCGCCGTAAACAACGGCCTGTTCAAACGCAGGACGTCTGCGCATCTCGGCATCAATCACGCCGACATTGCCGAGAAAATGATCGCTGCGGCCACCGGTAAACCCTGACATATACAACATGCGCCACGCGCCGCCGCGCAGAATATCCAGCGCGTATTCCAGGTCTGTCATGTCCTGTGATGATTTATATATGGCGGGTATGTTATCCGGCATCACACCCGAATCCGCATCGCCAATCCAAAGCGCCGCATCGGGCGCTGCCGCTATACCGCCATCAATGGCGATTTTTGGGGTTTGTGCTGCCGGTATGCCGCGCAGTTTCCCTGCGCGCGGGCCGACAAACCACAAAGCCCCTGCCTCCGCAATGACCGGAGGCAAGATCATTTTTTACCTTTTTCGGCAATCGCGGCCACAATCAATTCTGCGCAGGTCCATATGTCTTCACCCTGTTTTTCATCCAGACCTTCGTCCTGAAACAAACGTTCCTGCGCAATTTCGGCGGCGTTCAAATCTGCCCCGTAAATCACCGTGCGTTCATCTCCGCCGTAATCTGCGCGATATTCTTCGCGGGCTTGCAGGCATAATGCGGTATGACTGTAATGCGGGATCAATGCCCCCACCGCCGAAATGCGCCCCATCGCCGCCGCAGCCATCAAAGGCGTCCAGCCGCTTTTGTTCGGCACATCCACCAGCATCCCCGCCGCAACCCCGCGCGCAAAGGCGACATCCATTTCATCGTCATGCAACCATTTCGCCATATATTGCGCCAGGGTGGATTCATGCGCACCGGAGGGTTCATTCATCCCCTTGCCTTTGCCGGACAATGCCTGTTCCAGCCAATGCAGTGTCATCACCCGCCCCGCAACCGGCCCGTTTGCCGCCGCGACATTAAAAGGCGTATCGCCATTGCTGTCCGGTGCATGCGCATCCGCGCCTGCGGCCAGCAGCGCCTCAATACGCGCGGCATCGGGCGTGCCGCGCAATTCATCCAAAACGGCGTCATGCAAGGCAAAACGGTTTATATCCACGGCTGTCATTATCCTATCCCTGCGGTCAGATCATCCAAAACATGGTGGGATTCCGTCACGCGCAATTCATACGGCACATCGCCCACCACCATAATCGCGGCAGAGCGGTGCCCGCGTACATCCCCGCCCGCCGCAATGCCGGATTTGAGCGCGGCAAACAGACGGCGGCGCAGCGGCGCCTGCATATCGGCGTTAAAAGATTTTTCCATCACGCCCAATGTTTTATCCGAAGACAGCATGTTTCCGGCAAGCACATGATGCGATTTTTGCACATGCCCCGCCCAATGCAAACATTGCGTGCCGGTCATGACGCCCATATCGGCATCCAGCGGCACCACCAGAATTTGCCGCATGTCGATTTTGCGGTCTTCTTCCTTGAGCATCTGGATAATATCATCACCGCTATATCCGGCGCGCAAAAGTTCAAGCGCCCGCGCACCCACAGCGGCATCCCCCTTGGCCTGTACCGATACAACACCGAATACAGGATCAATATACAAACTGCCGCCCGCGCAGTCATCCGACCCGCTGGCAATGGCAATGCCGATTTGCCGCGTATAGGGATTTCTGGCGATCAATGTCAATGTCATCGGATTTTCCTGCGGAGACTTATGCCTGCACCTTACGTTTTGGCACGACACCAGAAAACATACATGCTGCGGAATATGTCCGGCAATTCTTCTTCTATTTTCTGCCAATCTGCAAGATCCGCAGAAAAAGGCCTTGCCCCGTATTTCTCGCGGTATGTCAAAAGCCCGTCTGCCTGCAATTTCATTTCGACATGTTGCAGCGCCAATTCATCAAGCATTTTCCTGATCTGGCCGAGATCAAAGCGATGTTCCTGCACATGAAACAAAAGGTCGCAGAGCATGGACGCCTGATAGTAGTCCATGCGTTTTTGCAGGCTTGCCAAGACATCCGCGGGCAAGGCATCTGCGGCATTACGGCGAAACGCTTTCATGTCTTTGCGCGTCACCCCATAACCTTGGGATGAAATAACCGCACGCGCCTGGGCGATATCCCTGCGCCCCGCTTCGCTGTAAAGCCCTATACGCATCAATCCTTTGGGCTTTAACAAATTGCGCAAGGCACGCCACCCCGCAACAGGGTCTTTCATATGGTGAAGAACACCTGTGCAAACGATATAGTCATATTTTTCGCCATCCGGATCGAGGCGAAGAATATCCCCTTGCGCAAACGAAACATGAGAGAGCCCCATGTCTTCTGCCCGTGCGGCAGCATAGGCAAGACTGCTTTTGCTCAAATCTATCGCGGTTATATCCGCATCGGGGAAGGCCTTTGCAATCGTGGCAGATTCATGCCCTGTACCACAACCAGCCACCAGAATACGCGCGCGCGCGGGAACACCGGCTTCGGCATTTTCCCGGGATAAATTCTGCGGCAAATAACGCCAACGCGGATAAGGAAACGCTTCGTACATATCCCTTACCTGCTCAGAAACGCTGTCTTCAATCGCAGTCGCGGATGGAATCCTGTCCTTGATTTTGGACTGGCGGATCGCTTCCCCTATTTGCAGGTCAATCACGGGCTTCAATATCGCATGCCCGTCAAAAACCTCCGCAAGAACGGAGGCATCAGGAATATTCCCCAAAGAATCATAGCATGAAAACAGAGCCAGCACCGCCGCACCGGCCTGCTGCGGCACATCCGTCATTTTTTTACGCTGTTCTTCTACCCAAATATCTTCTTCCGGTGTTGTATCCAGGATGTACTCGGTAAAGAAGTT
>JAVEWI010000318.1:0-2741 GCA_034004625.1 Bdellovibrionales bacterium | reverse complement strand
CCGCATGGCGACAGGTGCGCTGGGGTCTTTCAGCGAAGTGCGCCACCAGATCAAAGCCATGGTGAAACAGCGCGTGGACCAGATTTTGTCCGAAACGGATCTTGTCACCCGCGCAGAATTTGACCGCGTCGAAGCGCTGGCCACCCGCGCCCGCACCCGCGTAGAAGAATTGGAAGCACGTCTGGACGCGCTTGAGGGTAAAAAGAAACCCGCAGCCGCAAAAACGGCAAAGCCCGCTTCCGCCAAAAAAACCACTGCCAAAAAAGCAACCAAGAAAGCAGCGAAAAAATGATCGGCTCCCCCTTTGAACTTGCGCATGACGACAACAACCCACTGGATATGGCCGAAGAACTCGCCAAATCCAAAGGATGGAATTTCACGCGTACGGACGAAGATTTCCTGGTCATGACACTGCCCGGGCAATACGGCCCGCTGGAAATCTGGCTGGAATGGCAGGATGAATTTTCTGCGCTTTTGGTATCTTGTTCCATGCCGGTTGAAATCACCGAAGCCAATTACGAAATGGCCTGCCGCACGCTGGAACAGATTAACGAAAATATGTGGCTGGGTCATTTTGACCTGTCCAACAAAGGATCTTACCCCACGTTCCGCCACACGCTTCTTCTGCGCATGGTGCCTGCGGGTGTTGCAATTGATACGGTGCATGACGTTGTGGAAATCGCCATGTCCGAATGCAACCGTTTTTACACCACGTTCCAGCTGGTACATGCCGGCGATGTGCGTTTGCAGGATAACCTTAGCGCCGCTGTCTTTGACACGGTTGGCGAAGCTTAAGACTTCCCGTTATGAAACTTCTTCTGGTCGGTTGCGGCAAGATGGGTCAGGCGCTTCTTACGCGCTGGGTCGAACGCAATCTTTGCACAGATATTTACGTGATCGAACCCATGGGCGCGCCGGACAATATTGCCGCGCCTTGCGTTTCGACGCTGTCTGACCTGCCCGCAAATTTTACGCCGGATGTTATCGTTTTTGCGGTCAAGCCGCAGGTGCTGCCGGACATGACAGCGGCCTATAAACATTTCACGGATCAAGGCGCATTGGCTCTCTCCATCGCTGCGGGTAAACCGGTTGCGTTTTTTGAAAACCATCTGGGCGCCCATGCCGCCATTGTCCGCGCCATGCCCAATACCCCCGCCGCCATCGGCCTTGGCATGACGGTCGCCTGCGCCAATGCCCATGTGACGCCTGCACAAAAAACGGCAGCGGAAAATCTGCTGTCCGCCGTGGGTGAATTTGTATGGGCGGAGAATGAGCAGCAGCTGGACCCCGTGACAGCATTATCCGGCAGCGGCCCCGCCTATGTCTTTTTGCTGATCGAAGCCATGACCGCAGCTGGCGAAAAACTCGGCCTTGCGCCCGATATGGCGGCACGTCTGGCACGCCAGACCGTTGTGGGCAGCGCCGCGCTGGCCGCGCAAAGCCCCGATACAACCGCCGCCACCCTGCGCCAGAATGTTACCAGCCCCGGCGGCACCACCGCCGCCGCCCTGTCCGTACTGATGCGCGATGAAAACGGCATGCAAAGCCTGTTTGACGAAGCGCTGGCCGCCGCCACCGCCCGTGCGGCTGAACTTTCAAAATAATAAAAATGCGAAATAGAACACCAAAAGCACGTTTTGGCGGCTTTTTGTTGCCGAAGCCTCTGTAACCATGGTATATTTATTATGTATATAGGAGTTTCCATGGCTGCCGCCCCCAAAAAGCTGCGCAATACATTCAACCTTGTCGCGGCATCCGCATTGGCTTTTGGCGCATTGATCGGCGCCCATGTCGGCGTCAACAAGGCGACAGAACAAACATTCGACGTCACCATTAACGGTACGAACACTGCCTTGATGCACAAAGGTGAAGGATTTGGCTTTACCAAAACCGTTTACGAAACGGACAAGGGCACGCTTAAAAACACATTCTCCCTTGTCAGCGGAAAATTCAGCAGCAAGGAGATTGCGCAGCAGCTGGAAACCGGAAAATCTTATACCGTCACGGTTCAAGGCATGCGGATTGATGCATTGGGCGTTTACCCCAATATTGTCAAAGCCACACCCAAAACCCCCACGGCAAAATAAACCGATATATATTTATTTACGGCGGTTAACGCCGAGGCCGCTTTCTTTCGCCAGATTGCTGCGTTTTTGCGCGTAATTGGGCGCCACCATCGGGTAATCCGGCGGCAGGTTCCATTTTTCGCGGTATTGCTCGGGCGACATGCCATAGGCGGATTTCAAATAGCGTTTCAGCATTTTAAGTTTTTTGCCGTCTTCCAGACAAATAATATAATCCGGCATGACGGATTTTTTGACCGGCACAGCAGGCTGTTTTGCGCCCGCCGTATTTTGCACCGGCGCAAGATGGGTTTCCATTTCAATCCCTGCAAGCGTTTTGTGCACCTGACAAATCAAACCAGGCAAATCATGCACATCATGTCGGCTGACATAGGCCGCCACGATATGCGCGGTATGCTGCAACAAAT
This sequence comes from Bdellovibrionales bacterium, assembly GCA_034004625.1. Taxonomy (GTDB): domain Bacteria; phylum Pseudomonadota; class Alphaproteobacteria; order Micavibrionales; family UBA2020; genus UBA2020. Next base: position 250 of record JAVEWI010000318.1, on the reverse strand, counting down.
CGGGCTTGGGATTTTTTGAATCCGTGCTCATTTTCACTGTCCTTCGATGTTGCGGTTTTTTCCTGTGGAAATCGTAACATCGGCGGCGCGTAAATAAAAGGGCGCAGGACGCACAGCAGCCGACTGCGCCCCGTCACGCATGAATTTTTGAACAGCCTTTTGCGCCAGAATACGGGCATCTGGCGCGGGCGCTATCACTTGTGCCTCTGGCAAAAACGCCGCCAGTTTTTCTGCCGCATCGCCGCAGATA
>JAVEWI010000317.1:0-2743 GCA_034004625.1 Bdellovibrionales bacterium | reverse complement strand
GCCGTAAGAAACCACGGCGGGGTCATAAACAACCTCGACCACTTCGATATGATCGGTGCGGCCGGTAGACACTTGTTTATATGTCGCCGTTTCCGCCGTGCCGCCCATATAGCCGGAGGTCACCGAAACAACGCCCTTTTCACTGTCAAATTCCGATTCCATGCACCAAAAACAGCCGCCGGCAAAAACAGCACGCGCAGACTCCGCCGCAAAGGCTGGCCCAGCCGATAAAAACAAAACAGCCCAAAAGGCCAAAAAGACGCGATGCATGGTTTTTCCTTCCGCTGGCGGCATGATTTCTTTATCTAATATAGCGCAGTTATCATAACATTGACAGCGCCCGCAATCCGGCCTAGCGTGGCGGCAATCCACCCCTTTCCGGAGTTTCCGACATGGCCTTTTTTTCCCAAGGCGCACCCGCCGCAACCGATGACGTTATTCAGGGCGAAAGATATAAACTGGCCGGTATCAGCGTGCACCAGAAAGGGACATTGGTGCAGGTTTTCGCAAAATTCGCGCGTATCAATGATACGCTGGCCGATATTACTGCCCTGCCCGCACGCCCCGCGCCCAAAGAAGGCGACGCGCCCGATTTCCTGCAACCCCTGCCGCGCGGCATGATGATGCCCAGCCTGTCGGTGGATGACATTGCCGCCGCCATTGCGGGCCGCAAAGACCTGAACCACGGCCCCGCCGATTGCTGCGGCGAAAGCCTGATGGACACGGACGGCGTTATCAAAGACCTCGGCCCTGCCAAACTGGCGCAGGTATTGGTCAAAATGGGCGAAGTGCGCAAACACGTGCTCGAACAAGGTAATATGACCTTTATCCCCGTTTTGAAACACACGCCCAAACCGCCCAAGGCATAACCAGCCCCATGACGTCCCACCCGATTAACATTACATACAAACCGCCGCTGACGCCTTATCTGACCGTTGTTTACCGCGATGATGATTTCCTTGTGCTGGATAAACCGAGCGGATTGCTCTCCGTTCCCGCGCGCGATCCTGCGCTGTCGGACAGTCTCGCCACCCGCGTGCGCCGCCAGTTTCCGCAGGCGGAGATGATAAACCGGCTGGACATGGATACATCCGGCCTGATCCTGATGTCGCTGAACAAACCCGCACATGCCGCCATTTCGCGCCAATTTGAAAACCGCACCACGCAAAAATTATACAGCGCCATCGTCTGGGGCCATATGCAGGATGACGCAGGGATGATCGACCAGCCGCTGGCCGGCGATGCCGAAAACAAACCTCGCCACCGCGTTGACCCTATCCACGGCAGACCATCACAAACAAAATGGGAAGTGGTGGAACGTCTGGCGCAAACCCCCGCGGCCACCCGCCTGCGCCTGATCCCCCTGACCGGCCGCACGCATCAATTGCGCGTGCATATGAAATTTATCGGACATCCCATTTTGGGCGACAGTTTTTATGCCGATGGCGAAGCGCTGGCCGCTGCGCCGCGTCTGATGCTGCATGCAGAATATCTTGGCTTCACGCATCCGGACGGGCGCGATGTCAGTTTTACCGTCCCCTGTCCTTTTTAACCCGCGCGAAAGCAAACAACATGGCCAAGCCGCCCAAGCCCCCTAAAACCCCCGTTCTTTTTATCGATTTTGTTGACGGCGCCGTTGGGCACCGTTTGCGCATGGGCGAAGGGAAAAACCAGGCCTTGCCCAAAGCCGCCGGATTTAAAAGCGGCCATATCCCGCAGATTGTCGATGCCACGGCGGGATTGGGGCGGGATGCGTTTTTGCTCGCCTCGCTCGGCGCGCAAGTCACTTTGATCGAACGCGCAGACGCGCTGCATGCCGCGCTGGCCGATGCCCTTGCCCGCGCCCAGGCCGCAGGCGGACGTTATGCCGAAGCCGCCGCGCGCATGACCTTAATCCATGGGGATTCCATCTCGCTGCTTCCCACCATGACGCCCGAAACCATTCTGATCGACCCCATGCATCCGCCCCGCCGCGGCACGGCGCTGGTCAAAAAAGACATGCGCATTTTGCGCGACATTGTGGGCGCGGATGTGGACCAGACCGCGCTGATGCAAGCGGCACTGGCTTCTGCCCGCAAACGTGTCGTGTTAAAATGGCCCGTCTATGCGGATCCCATGCCCGGCATCCGCGCTGCATCGCACCAGATTATCGGCAAAAATACACGTTATGACGTTTTCATGACTCATGGGGAGAAGGCGGAATAAGATGCACCCGAACAAAAGGGCGCGGGATCTGCGCCCAATGTTTCTGTCTTTCAGAACAGCCCCTTTTTAAAGCTCTATAATTCCAAACACATAGACAAAAGATAAGACACGATTTGAAAGTAGGGCCGGTTTATTCTATAATTTCAGTAAATACAGAAATTACAGAAAGACTTAAGTTGCCATGAACCTCCCGCCCATGATCCAGGCTTTTGTGCTTCATTTCGGGGAAATGGGCTCGCGCTGGGGCATCAACCGCACGGTGGGGCAGATTTATGCCCTCTTGTACCTATCCCCCAAACCTTTGAATGCCGACGACATTTGCGAAACGCTGGGCTTTGCCCGTTCGAACGTCAGCATGGGGATCAAAGAGCTGGATGCATGGCAGCTTATTCGCCTCAAACACCTGCCCAATGACCGGCGGGATCATTTTACGGTGCCTGAAGACATTTGGGAAATCGTGCGCACGCTGGTGGAGCAGCGCCGCAAGCGCGAAATCGAACCTACATTAACCATGCTCCGCGATGTCCTGATGGAAAAG
>JAVEWI010000316.1:0-2752 GCA_034004625.1 Bdellovibrionales bacterium | reverse complement strand
GAAGTAGAAGATTTCGGCGCCGTGCTTTCCGACATCAACCGCGCCTGCACCCTGCAGGGTATTCCGGCGGATACCACCATTTCCGAAAACGGCCCCGGCCAATATGAAATTAACCTGTACCACGTGCCCGATGCGTTATTGGCGGCGGATTACGCCACCATGCTGAAACGCGTTATCAAAGGCGCCGCGCGCAAAAACGGCATGGAGGCGACGTTTATGGCGAAGCCCTATGGCGATCGTTCCGGCAACGGCATGCATGTGCATTTCAGCATTCTGGACAAAGACGGCAATAACATTTTTGCCGGTGATGATTATCGCGGTTCTGATTTGCTGCGTTATGCCATGGGCGGCCTTTTGGCGACCATGACGGAAAGCGCGGCTATTTTCGCGCCTAACTTTAATTCGTATCGCCGTTTCATGCCCGGCTCCCACGCGCCGACGCGTATTGCATGGGGGTATGACAACCGCACCGCGGCACTGCGCGTGCCCGAAAGCGATCTGGAAGCCACGCGTATCGAACACCGCGTGCCGGGAGCGGATGCCAATCCCTATCTGGCGATTGCGGCGATGCTGGCAGGGGCGTTCCACGGTATTCAGGGGCATATGGACCCGGGCGAGCCTTTGACAGGCAGCGTGTACGAAAGCAACGCCCGCCATTTGCCCGACGTCTGGGAAGATGCGCTGGAGATTTTCGAACAATCCGGATTTGTAAAACATTATTTTGGCGAGGCTTATCACAAAGTCTATTTCGCGTGTAAATGGAGCGAGAAAGACGAGCTGGAACGCCATGTCACCAGCATTGAATATGACGCCTATCTGAGGGATTTGTAACCATGACCCAAGCCCAAGCGCAAAACGCAGCCCCGCAAGGCGCTGCGCCCGATATTGCACATACCGGTTCGTATTATGCCGCCAGCGCCAATCCATCACCGCAAAGACCGCCGCTGGAAGGCGCGATTGAATGCGATATTTGCGTGGTGGGCGCCGGTTTTGCGGGGCTGTCAACCGCGCTGCATCTGGCGGAAAAAGGGCTCAAGGTTGTGGTGGTCGAAGCGGCGCGCATCGCCTATGGCGCATCGGGGCGCAACGGCGGGCAGATCGTCAACGGATACAGCCGCGAATACGACACCATCAAATCCCGCTATGGCGAGGATACCGCGAATGCCGTGGTGGGCATGAGTTTCGAAGGCGGCAATATCATCCGCGAACGTATCGCCAAATACGACATCAAATGCGATTTGAAAAACGGCGGATTTTTTGCGGCCTTTACCGACAAGCAGATGAAGGGTTTGGAGCACGGCAAAAAAACATGGGAACGTTTCGGCCATACCGGCCTTGAAATGTTCGACCGTTCGCGCATGGCAGAGGTTACCAGCGCGAATATTTACCAAGGCGGCATGCTGGATAACTGGGGCGGGCATATCCACCCCATGAATTTGTGTCTGGGGCAGGCGGCAGCGATTGAAAGCCTCGGCGGCCAGATATTCGAACAATCCCGCGTGATCTCGGTGGATAAAGAAAGCTTTAAACCCGTCGTCAAAACGGACAAGGGGCAGGTCACGGCGCATTACGTGGTGATTTGCGGCAATGCCTATCTGGGCGATGCGGTGCCGGAGCTGAGCCGCCGTATCATGTCGGTCAGCAGCCAGATTATTACCACCGAAGTTCTGGGCGAAGACCTGACGCGCCAGATGATGCCCGCGGGATATTGCGTGGAAGATTGCAATTACCTGCTGGATTATTACCGCATCACGGGCGACCACCGTTTGCTGTTTGGCGGCGGGGTTGTTTATACGGGGCATGAGCCGGACGATATTAAAAAACGCCTGTGGCCGAACCTTGTGAAAACTTTCCCCATGCTGGCCGATAAAAAGATCGATTTTGCATGGAGCGGTAATTTCGCCCTGACCCTGACGCGTATGCCGCATATCGGCCGCCTGACGAATAAAATTTATTTTATTCAGGGCGACAGCGGCCATGGCGTGACCACCACGCATTTGCTGGGCCGTCTGGTATCCGAAGCCATCGGCAATCAGGCCGCGCGGTTTGATGTTTGGGCGAAGATGAAAAATTATCCTTTCCCGGGCGGACGTACCTTCCGCGTGCCTTTGACCATGCTGGGCGCGTGGTATTACGGCATGCGCGAAAAACTGGGCATGTAACCACCGCAATCAAGGAGCCATTCTATGCCAAAATATGTCGATGGTTTTTTGATCCCCGTGCCGAAAAAGAAATTGGCCGCATACAAAAAAATGGCTCAGCTGGGCGCGCAAGTCTGGCGCGATCACGGCGCGCTTCAGTATTTTGAATGCGTGGGGGATGATATGAAGGCGCCGATTGGTATTCCTTTTGGCAAGCTGATTAAAGCCAAACCGGGCGAGATCGTGGTTTTTGCCTTTATCGTCTATAAATCGCGTGCGCACCGCGACCGCGTGAATGCCAAAGTGGTGAAAGACAAACGCATTTTGGACATGGACCACACCAAAATGCCATTTGACCATAACCGCATGTCTTTTGGCGGGTTTGAAACCTTGGTTGAAGGTAAATAAGCTCTCTTTTCTTTACGTAATATGTGTTCATCCGCGTCGTCAGGGTTTAGCTGGTGGCGCGGATGCGCTATTCTGGCGATGCAATAAACAGATACAGATTCCCGATCCAAAAAGGACGTTTTCCGTGGCCTCAGCCTCTGCCGATACTCCCGCCGCCGCGCCATCCGGCAAACCTGCCGAATACCGCGTTCTGGCGCGTAAAT
>JAVEWI010000014.1:0-12623 GCA_034004625.1 Bdellovibrionales bacterium | reverse complement strand
GCGGGCACAGGCGCCATACCAAACGGCCTTCTGTTTTGTCGCGGAAATAATTGTATTTATACGTCACCACCAGATCATCCGCGCTGCCAACTAATTGCACGGCATAGGTCGGGGCGGATTGCACAGACGTATCGGGCGGCAAAGCCTTGAACCGGAAGCCGCCGCAGGTCGGCATGGTGTCATTGGTAAATTCAGCCAGCCGCGCCATGGTTTCATCCGCATCAACATCAAGAGAGAGGGCGGCGGGAAGGGGCGGTTGCTTTAATGGCTGTGTCATGGGCGTCTACCGGAGCGGGGAAAGTATCAACCGTTATACAGTAACATATTGCAGGGTCAAGTGCTTTACCATATCGCGCGTGTTGCGAATGTCTATCAGGTTGATATGTCTGTGTAAATCGTTACATTATATCACGTTCCGCCATATAAATATCCGCGCCACAGGGAGACACGGTATTGAAAACGCTCGCCGAATTGACCGAACAGGAAGTCCTCGCCCTTGCCATTTCGAACGAGGAAGAAGATTCCCGCATTTATCTGACCTTTGCCCTGCGCCTGCGCGCGGATTTTCCAGCCACGGCGCAAATGTTCGAAGAAATGGCGGCGGAAGAACAAGAGCATAAAAACATGCTGCTGGATGTATACCAGCGCCGTTTTGGCCCGCAAATGCCTTATATCACGCGGCAGGACGTGCGCGGATTTTTAAAACGCAGCCCCATCTGGTTGATGAAAGATTTGCGTATTGAAAAAGTGCGCCGTCAGGCAGAGCTGATGGAACTGGAAGCCGGCAATTTCTACGCCAAGGCGGCCGAGAACGCGCGCGATGTGGAAGTGCGCAAATTGCTGGGCGATCTTTCTTTGATTGAAAAAGGCCATCAGGCAAAAGCAGTCGATATCGAAGCCAAAACCGTGCCGGATGATATCAAGCACGAAGAAAAAGAAACATCGCGCCGCACATTGTTGTTGCAAGTGGTGCAGCCGGGTCTGTCTGGTTTGATTGATGGTTCCATTTCAACTCTTGCGCCGATTTTTGCGGCGGCCTTTGCCACGCAATCCACGCATGAAGCCTTTCTGGTCGGGCTTGCCGCATCCGTGGGCGGGGGGATTAGCATGGGGCTGACCGAAGCCATGTCGGACGACGGCGAAATCACCGGACGCGGCAGCCCGTGGATACGCGGCCTTGCCTGCGGCGGTATGACCGCCATTGGCGGCCTTGGGCATACTTTGCCGTATTTGATTCATGATTTTTGGACGGCGACAACTATTGCGGCTTTTATCGCAGTGATTGAGCTGATTGCCATTTCATGGATACGGTGGAAATATATGGATACGCCTTTCCCGTCTGCCATGGTGCAGATTATTTTCGGCGGCTCGCTGGTTCTGGCGGCCGGTATCCTGATTGGCGGGATGTAATATCATGGCAAAAAAGAACGCTAAATCCACACCACGCGATATGGATTATAAAACATATCTGCAATTGCCCACGCTGCTCGATGCGCAAAAACCGATAAGCGCCGCGCATGATGAAATGATGTTCGTTGTGGTGCATCAGACGTATGAATTATGGTTCAAGCTGATTTTGTTCGAGCTCGACCGTGTGCAAAAAATCATGAACGGTAAAGTGGTGCAGGATTCAGACCTGCGCATGATTTCGGCCAGTCTGGGGCGGATTGTATCGACCTTGAAATTGCTGGTCGGTCAATTGGACATCATGGAAACCATGACGCCGCTGGATTTCCTCGATTTCCGCCATGTATTCCGCTCGGCTTCGGGTTTTCAAAGCTTGCAGTTCCGCGAGCTGGAAATCCGCCTCGGCCTGCGGCATGAAGACCGCATGGGGTATGACGGAAAATCTTTTGAAAATTTCCTGCCTGAATCTGACCGCACACATCTGCATAAAATAATGAAGGTGCCGTCGCTGCTGGGCCAGCTGGACAAATGGCTGGCGCGGACGCCGTTTGTTGAAACTGGGAAATTCAATTTTTGGGCGGCATACCGTAAATCCGTCATGGATATGATTGCGCAGGATTCCGATGCCGTAAAATCCAACCGCAAAATGCCCGCGCAGGCCAAACAGATGGAGCTTGAAAAATTGCAAGGCATGGCCGCGCAGTTTGACCAATTGTTCACGGCCAAGGGCAGCACCGATATGGGATGGCGTTTGTCGCCCAAGGCATTACAGGCGGCTTTGTTCATTAACCTGTACCGCGACCAACCGGCATTGCAGGCGCCGTTTAAAATCCTCAGTGACCTGATGGATATGGACGAATTGATGGCGCTGTGGCGTTATCGTCATGCCTTGATGGCGCAGCGTATGCTGGGCGCCAAAATGGGCAGCGGCGGTTCGACCGGGCATGATTATCTGGTCAGCACGGCGGCCAAGCACCGTATTTTCCGCGATTTGTTTGCGCTGTCGACTTTCCTGATCCCGCGTTCGCGCTTGCCCAAATTGCCGCGCGCGGTTGAACAAAAAATGCATTTCCGTTATTGGGAAAAATCAGGCCATGCGGGCTGAGATCAAACAAAGCTTCAGCCGGTTTTTATCCTCTGTGCCAGGGCGTTTGCACATGGCGGCGCATAGCCACCATTATTGGCCGGATGTCACATTCGATGCGCAGGCGCAGGCATGGACAGATGCCGCATTGCATGCGGATCATAAATGGGCGCATGTTTTTGGCGGCATCATGCCGGATGTGCGCCAGCATATTGCGCGTATATTGCATCTGCCGGATCCCGGCAGCATTGTTTTTGCACAAAATACGCATGAATTTGTGGTGCGGCTTCTTTCGTGCCTGCCCACGGATAAGCCAGCGCATGTTTTAACGACAGATAGCGAATTTCATAGTTTTGACCGTCAAATTCGCCGTCTGGAGGAAGACGGATCAATATCCGTCACGCGCATCGCAACCAAACCGTTTGAAAATTTTCCGGCGCGTTTTGCTGCTGCCGCAGCCGATAAAAAAATAGACATGGTTTTTTTTAGTCATGTTTTTTTTAACAGCGGTTTTGTGGTGTCGGATCTGGCGCAGATTGTAAACGCCGTGCAAAACCCGCAAGCCTTGGTGGTGGTCGACGGGTACCACGGGTTTATGGCTTTGCCGACGGATTTAACGGCAATTGCAGACCGCGCTTTTTATCTGGCAGGCGGGTATAAATATGCCATGGCGGGCGAAGGTGCTTGTTTCATGCATTGCCCGTCCGGTTTTGGCGCGCGCCCGCGCAATACGGGATGGTTTGCAGGCTTTGGCAATTTACAATCCACACAGGCCTCGCAGGGCGGGCAGGTGGCCTATGGCCATGACGGCATGCGTTTTGCGGGCGCCACGGCGGATGTTTCCGGCCTTTACCGTATGCGCGCGGTTTTTGAATGGTTGCAACGTGAAAATATAACCGTGCAGGATATTCACACCCATGCGCATAGATTGCAGGATGTTTTTCTGGACGGCCTGAACCGGATGCAAAATGCGGCATTGCCGGTATCCTGTTTAATGGTGAATGAAAACAAAAAACGCGGTAATTTTTTGGCCTTTAAAACCCCGCGTGCCGCCGATATCTGCCATATTCTGGAACAGCACGGTATTATTACCGACCACCGCGGGGATTGCCTTCGCTTTGGTTTTGGCCCATATCATGACATGGCCGATATTGAAAAACTGCTAGAGGTTATAAAGGCGTATGTCCGCTGAACGCAAAAACAAGCCGGAGGCAGAACCTGTTATTTTCTGGTTCCGCAGTGACTTGCGTCTGGCTGATAACGCGGGATTGACCGCCGCAGTGCAAAGCGGGCGCGATGTTATCCCCGTTTATATTCTGGACGACCACAGTCCTCAGCAATGGAAACGCGGCGGTGCATCCCGCTGGTGGTTGCATCAAAGCCTTTTGGCGCTTGATGCGGATTTGCAAAAATCTGGATTTCATCCGCTTGTGTGCCTGCATGGTACGGCGGGCGATATGCTGGATGCTGTGATATCCGAAACGGGCGCATCGGGTGTTTATTGGAACCGCTGTTACGAACCATGGGCCATGGCGCGTGACAAAGAAATTAAACAAAACCTGAAATCCCGCGGGCTGGACGTGCAAAGCTTTGGCGGGTATTTGTTGTTTGAACCATGGGATATCAAAAACAAAACCGGCGGTGATTATAAAGTTTTTACGCCTTTTTCCCGTGCCTGTTTAGAGCGCGCCGGCACATTGCGTCCGCCGCTGGATGTTTGTAAACCCCCACGCAAATACAAAGGCCGCATTTTTGCGCGGGAAAATAACCTGCCGCAATTGGCATTGATGCCGCGCATAAAATGGTATCACGGCATGGCGGCGGAATGGACGCCGGGTGAAGCAGGGGCGTGGAAACGCTTTACCGGTTTTGCCGATGACGGGGCGTGGGAATATAAAAACAACCGCGATTTTCCAGCGGTGGATGGTGTATCCAGACTTTCGCCTTTTTTGCATTTCGGGGAAATCAGCCCGCATCAAATCTGGCATGGTATCAGCAGCCGTATTGCGCATACGGATAGCCCCCAAGGCCCCGCACATGCCCAAGGATTTTTGCGTCAAATATTGTGGCGTGAATTTTCTTATCATTTGCTGTTCCACGCGCCGGATTTTCCGGACAAACCGTGGAATAAAAAATTTGCCCATTTCCCGTGGCAGCCGGATGAAGCGGTGCAGGAAAAATGGCGGCGCGGTCAAACGGGTTATCCTATTATTGATGCAGGCATGCGCCAATTGTGGCAAACAGGGTGGATGCATAACCGCGTGCGCATGATTGTGGGGTCTTTTTTTGTTAAAAACCTGTTGCAGCCATGGCGTGATGGTGAAGACTGGTTTTGGGATACGCTGGTCGATGCCGATTTGGGTAATAACGCCGCGGGATGGCAATGGATAGCGGGATGCGGCGCCGATGCCGCGCCCTATTTCCGCATTTTCAATCCCGTTTTGCAAAGCCAGAAATTTGATCCGGAGGGGAGCTATATCCGTCATTATGTGCCTGAACTGGCGCATATGCCCGATCGTTTTATTCATGCGCCATGGACAGCGCCGCCATTGCTGCGTGCGGAAGCCGCAGGTTATGTGCCGCCCATGGTAGATATCAACGCGTCAAGAGACAGAGCACTGGAAGCCTATGCCGTATCAAAATCAATCGCCTGACATTAAAAAAATTATTCCGCTGCCAAGCCGGAAACTGGTCAGCGTGACCGGGCCGGATGCCATGGATTTTTTGCAAAACATCACCACGGCGGATATGCGCCAGGTGACAGATGATGAAATGATTTACGGCTTGCTGCTGACGCCGCAGGGGCAGTTTTTGCATGATTTTTTTATCAGCCGTCAGCCCGCTATGGCCGATGCGTTTCTGGTGGATATTTTTGCCGACCGTCTGGATGATTTTATGCAGCGCATGAAAATGTTCAAATTACGGGCAAAGGTTGAACTGCGTGTATTGGAAGACATCCAGGTTTATGCCCATCCATCTACCGGTTTGCGCGACCCGCGCCTGCCTGTTCTGGGTTTTCGTCTTTATGCCGATCATGCCGCGGAAAATGCAGAAATGCAGGAAGACGATTATATAGACCTGTGCACGCGCCATGGCGTGCCTGATACAGCATCCATCTTGCCGCAAAAAGATTTTGCGGCGGATATGAACCTTGACCTGCTGGGCGCCATTGCGTGGGACAAGGGATGCTATATCGGTCAGGAAGTAACCGCACGTATGCATTACAAAGGCCTCGCCAAAAAACGCTTGCTGCTATTGGAAGGCAAAGATATGGCGCAGGGCGATATGTTGTTTAATGCCGGCGGGCGTGTTGTGGGTGAAGTGCGCCAGATAAACCCGCGTGACATAGAACAGGCGCTTGCTATTGTCCGGCTTGATTCTGTGGATGGCGTGCAGACGGCGGGCGGACGGATTGTCTCTGTTTATATGCCGCCATATCTTGAAAAATAAAATATTCTAATGCCCGTGTATAAAAATTAACCATAATGGTTATATAATGGCACATGGATACAAACGGGGTGTGGGGGCATGACCGGCGCGTCTAGGGATAAATATCTGTTTAACAAAGGGAAAGAGCAGGATGCTCTCGACAAACTGTCTTTGTCGATTATTCCGCTTTCCAGCACGGCCCTGCGTAACGCGCGGCTGATTAAAAACACGCGTATGGAAACCACGGTCGAGCTGATGAACGATCCCGTGGCGGGCAGTTTGCAAATGCGGCCCGATGACATTGCCGATAATCTGACCAGCAGCACACGCGATCAGGCTATTATCCGCGCCTTGGCGGCGCTTAACAGCTATGACGTTTATTCACTGCGTAATAATTTGAAAAAAATCGGTGTTGATGTTCCGGATGAAAAAGATCTGGATCTCAGCGATGAGATGAAAATTACGCTGCACCATTATATGCTGGCTTTTACGCGTCCTTTGGTTGACCGTATTTTCGGGTTTGAGGTTGCCGAGGAAAACGAAGATATCAATCTGCTTTTGAATGACCCGAATGTCGCCCGCGTCCGCGAAAATTTGCGCATCATGTCTGAAAAAACCGGCATTTCCCTGGATGAAATTCCGCGCTTTCTGGCCTCATACAGCGATGTTTTTCTTTCGGTTGCTTATTACCGCCATAGTTTTGAAACGATGAGCGAGGAAATCGACCGTTTTGTGCAATGGACGAATGAATTGCAACAGCAGCGCGATATCAAATCATCGCCGCGTATGATGCATTCCTGCCGTTATACCGAAGAAACCGTTTACAAGCTGAGTCTTTCCGTGCGCGAGAGGATGAGCCGTTTTAACAAGGCCTTTCATATGTTCTGGGGCAATATCAACCGAGAGTCCTTTGACCACCTGCGCGCGCAGGTGGAGGATAATCATGACGCCATGGGGGCTGTTTTATGCGGGCTTTTGGTGAAAATCCGCAATTGGTCTTATGAATTTCCAGACAACAGCGTGGGCAGTCCTTCCAAACGCATGACCTTTATCATGACAGAGATGGAGCCGGGGCTTGATAAGCTCAAGTTCTTTGAAAACGAAGCACGTAAAGCTCTCAACCTTGCGCCCATTCCTTGATTTTAGCATTTACCTTGCGTTTTGTGCGTCGCAATATCAAAAATCTGGACAAAGCAGTCCAGCCCGTATTATATATAATACCGGCATAAGCGAAGGTTTTTGGCGGTAAAGAGATGATTTTTGGCGATATTTTGAACTGGGTGGCGTTTTTCTGGTTTCTGGCCTGCTGGGTTGGTTATACCTTTTACGCCAAACGCGCCGCAGAAAACAAAGCCTGCCTTGCCGCGCTGATCTACAGCTATCGTATTGACTGGATCAAAAGCCTGCTGCGGCATGACAACCGCATTTCGGATCTGGCCTTGCTGGGCAACCTGATGCAAATGGTCAATTTCATGGCGACCACGAATATTTTCGTACTGGCCGGTGCGGTCACAGTTCTTTATTCATCCGACAGCGTGCTGAAATTGCTCGAAGGTCATGCTTTTGTGATCGATACCACGCTGGAGCAGGTGCAGTTTAAAATGCTGCTGCTGGTCGTGATTTTTATTTACGCGTTTTTCCGTTTCACATGGGCGCTGCGTCAACACACGTTTTGTTCCATCATGATCGGCGCCGCACCGCAAGTGCCCAAAGACCGCGAATTGACGGTAGATGAAGAACAATTCGCGCAGCAAGTCGCCCGCGTATCCGACCGCGCCGCGCATGAATTCAATTACGGCCTGCGGTCTTATTATTTTGCGCTGTCTTTGCTGGCATGGTTTATATCGCCGTTTTTGTTTATGGCTGCCTGCACTTTGGTTGTGGTGGTTTTGTATTTGCGCGAATTCAGGTCACGCACGCTGAGCATGCTGGTGCGCAGCCGTCAAAGCTTTATCAAAGTCATCCGCACCAATCAGGAAGAAGCTCAAAAACTGCAAGCGGCGAGAAGCAATTTGCCGCCCGCCGCCTGATTTTTTTACTGTCTTCAGTTTTATTTTTTCAGCGCGGCCTGCGCTGCGGCCAGACGCGCAATCGGCACGCGGTAAGGGGAACAGGATACGTAATCCAGCCCCACCGTTTCAAAAAACGCGATAGAGGCGGGGTCGCCGCCGTGTTCGCCGCAAATGCCGAGTTTGATATTGCTGCGTGTTTTGCGTCCGCGTTCGGCGGCGGTTTTAACCAATTCACCCACGCCTTCGGTATCGATGGAGGCAAAGGGATCCGCCGGCAATAATCCGGATTGTTGATAGACGGGCAGGAAAGATCCCGCATCGTCACGGCTGATCCCGAATGTCGTTTGCGTCAGGTCGTTGGTGCCAAAGCTGAAAAATTCCGCGCGTTCGGCAATGCTGCCCGCGGCCAATGCGGCACGCGGCAGTTCGATCATCGTGCCCACCATATATTCGTCACGTTTCAATCCGCATTGCGTGGCTACGCGTTCCACCATGGCGGAAAGTAATTCCATTTCGGCCTTGGTCGCAATCAACGGCACCATGATTTCCGGTAAAACGGTTTTGCCGGTTTCTGTTTTGACCGCTGCGGCGGCTTCGCATATGGCGCGTACCTGCATTTCATAAATTTCAGGATATACAATGCCAAGGCGTGAGCCGCGCAAACCCAGCATGGGGTTTGTTTCATGCAGGCGTTCGATACGTTGCTGCACGCGTTCCGCACTGATTTTCAGGCTGGCAGCTAGCGCCGCTATTTCTTCGGCCTGCTGCGGCAGGAATTCGTGCAAGGGCGGGTCGAGCAGGCGGATGGTCACCGGCAAACCCAGCATGATTTTAAAGAGGTCTATAAAATCCTGCCGCTGATGCGGTTCGATCTGCGCCAGCGCGGCTTTACGTTCCTGCACTGTTTCCGCCAAAATCATCTGGCGTACATGCAAAATACGCGCGGGGTCGAAAAACATATGTTCGGTACGGCAAAGGCCGATGCCCTCCGCGCCGAATTTGCGGGCGGTTTCGGCATCCAGCGGCGTTTCGGCATTGGTGCGGATTTTCATGCGGCGCATGCCGTCCGCCCATGACATCAATGTTTCAAAATGTCCGGTCAATGCGGGTTGGCGCATGGCAATTTCGCCCTGCATCACTTCGCCTGTTGCGCCGTCCAGCGTCAGCATGTCGCCTTCGCGGAAAGCAACACCGCCAATGGTCATGCTGCGTGTTTTGTGGTCGATGACAACTTCACCCGCGCCGGCAACGCAAGGCTTGCCCATGCCGCGCGCGACAACGGCCGCATGGCTGGTCATGCCGCCGCGCGATGTCAAAATACCCTGCGCCGCGTGCATGCCGTGAATGTCTTCGGGACTGGTTTCGGTGCGGCAGAGGATGATTTTATGTCCTGCCTTGGCACGCGTTTCGGCTTCGTCCGCATCAAATACAATTTCGCCCACCGCCGCGCCGGGCGATGCGGGCAGGCCGCGGGTCAAAACCGTTTTGGCGGCTTTGGGGTCGATGGTCGGGTGCAGCAACTGGTCCAGCGATTGCGGCGCAATGCGCTGCACGGCTTGTTCTTTGGTAATCAATCCTTCTTCGACCATTTCAACGGCAATGCGCAATGCCGCCGCCGCCGTGCGTTTGCCGCCGCGGGTTTGCAGCATATACAGCTTACGGTTTTGAATGGTGAATTCAATATCCTGCATGTCTTTGTAATGTTTTTCCAACTGCAGGCGAATGGCCTGCAATTCGGCAAAAACTTCGGGCATGGCGGTTTCCAGCTCGCTCATCGGCTGGGGCGTGCGAATGCCGGCGACAACGTCTTCGCCCTGCGCATTCACCAGATATTCGCCGTAGAAAATATTTTCGCCGGTGGACGGGTCGCGGGTAAAGGCAACGCCCGTGCCGCAATCATCGCCCATGTTGCCAAAAACGACGGCCTGCACGTTGACAGCTGTGCCCCATTCTTCGGGGATGCTGTTGATTTTGCGGTATGTGACGGCGCGCGGCGTCATCCACGATTGGAATACGGCGCCGATAGCACCCCAAAGCTGTTCGCGCGCATCCTGCGGGAAGGGGCGGCCTGCGCCTTCGATCACGATTTCTTTGTATTCCGCGACAATGTCGCGCCAGCCGTCGGCATCAATGCCGGTATCCATTTTGATTTTGTTGCGGCGTTTGAAAGTATCCAAGACGTCTTCGAAACGGTGATGGTCAACGCCCAGCACAACGTCGCTATACATTTGTATCAAACGGCGATAGCAATCCCATGCAAAGCGCGCATTGCCGCTAGCCTTGGCGAGGGATTCAACGGTTTCGTCATTAAGGCCGAGGTTCAGGATGGTATCCATCATGCCGGGCATGGATACGCGCGCGCCGCTGCGCACCGCCAGCAAAAGCGGGCGTTCACCCGCGCCGAACGTGCTGCCGATTTCGGATTCCAGCCGCGCCAGCGCGCTATCCACCTGCGCCGACAATGCGGCGGGATAGCTGTTGCCGTTTTGGTAAAAACAGGTACAGACTTCTGTCGATAAAATAAAACCGGGGGGCACAGGCAGGCCAAGGCGGCTCATTTCGGCAAGGTTGGCGCCTTTACCGCCCAGCAGGTTTTTTTGCCCCGCATCGCCTTCGCACAATGTCTTGCCAAAACTGTAAACCCATTTTTCCATCTGTGAGAGCTCCGGCTTTGGTTGTGCTTGTGCGGTCATATCGGTCTTACCCCTCTATTTTCGAAAAATCTGCGATGGCATTCATGGTGTCGCGCAAACGTGACAGCAGGCTGAGACGGTTGGCGCGAATGTCCGCTTCGGGCGCATTGACCATGATCTTGTCAAAAAACGCATCGACCGGTAGGCGCAGTTCCGCCAGCGCCGCCATGGCGCCGGTGAAATCTTCTTTGCCCAGCAGGTCTTTGACTTTTGCCGCAACGGGCGTCAATGCGGCGGCAAGGTCTTTTTCCGGCTGTTCATGCAACAACGCATCTTGCACATTGGCGGCATTGAAAGCTTTGCCGTCTTTCTTTTCTTCGATACGCAAAATATTCGCGCCGCGTTTATAAGCGGCCAGCAGGTTGGCGCCGTTATCCGTGCCGACAAAATCACGCAGCGCGGCGATCAGTTTATTCACAACCGCAATATCATCCTTGCGCACACCGGCGGCAAGAACGGCGTCGATCAGGTCGTGGCGGATGCCCTGGTCTTTGAGCGCGACTTTCAACCGTTCTGTAAAAAATTGCATCAGGTCATTGGTGACGTCATTGACAGGGCGCAGGCCTTGCACCGCATAGCCGTTATAGGCTGCTTCGAACAAAGGCACCAAAGGCAGGCGCAGGTTGTTTTCCAGCACAATACGGATAATACCCAGCGCGGCGCGGCGCAGGGCGAATGGGTCTTTCGACCCTGTCGGTTTTTCATCAATGGCAAAGAAACCCGCCAGCGTATCCAGTTTATCCGCAAGCGCGGTGCAGATGCTGAGGGATTCAGTAGGGCAGCTGTCATTCGCGCCCACGGGTTTGTAATGGTCGGCAATAGCCTGCGCCACCGCCGGTGTTTCTTTGTCATGCAGGGCGTAATAACGGCCCATGATGCCTTGCACTTCGGGGAATTGGAACACAACGCCCGATGTCAGATCCGCCTTGGCGAGGAAGGCCGCGCGGGCGGCTTGTTTTTCATCCGCGCCGGTTTGTGTGGCGATATGCGCCGCGAGTTTTTCAAGCCGCGCGACTTTGTCTTTTACCGTGCCGAGTTTTTGGTGGAACGTGATTTGGCCCAAGGCGCCCACACGGTTTTCCAATTTTTGTTTACGGTCCTGATCCCAGAAAAATTTTGCATCGGACAGGCGGGCGCGCAGGACTTTTTCATTTCCCGCCACCACGTTTTTGCCGCCGTCTTCGGTAATGGTATTGGCAATAACCACGAATTTATTCGCCAGTTTGCCGTTGCCATCGAGCAGGGCGATATATTTCTGGTCGCCGCGCATGGTGGAAATGAGGACTTCCTGCGGGACTTCGAGGAATTCTTTTTCAAACGTGCCCATCAACGGCACCGGCCATTCGACCAGCCCGACGATTTCTTCCAGCAGGCCTTCGTTTTCGTTAACCTTGAGCCCTGCGCTGTCAGCCAGTTTTTGCGCTTCTGCCGCGATATAATTTTTGCGGTCGGCGCGGGACAGGATGACATGGGCGGATTTCAGCTTTGCTGTGTAATCCGCGAAGTCTTTAACTTCGAACGTGCCGGGCGACAGGAAACGGTGGCCTTGCGATTGGTTGCCCGCGGTGACAGGCGTTTCGCCACCGCCGAGTGCAAAGCGCAGCGGCACGACATTGCCGTCAAACAACGCGATGATGCCGCGCATGGGGCGTACCCATGATTTTTGGCCGGATTTCCAGCGCATGGATTTGGGCCATACGAATTTTTCGAATACGGATTCAACAATGGCGGAAATAACATCTGCCGCCGGTTGGCCTTTGACGGCTTCGCGGTAATACCAGAAGGTGCCTTTGGGGCTTTCTTCCTGTACGCATTTGCTGAAATCACTCTGGCCGATGGATTTTAGGAAACCATCCAGGGCTTGTTGTGCCGCATCCACGCGGGGGCCTTTTTTATCAATCGGCGGCGGGCTGTTTTCCAGTGGCAGACCGTCTACCACAACGGTAATGCGGCGCGGGGTGGAATGGGCTTCTGCATTGGTAAAGGTCAGGCCTTTTT
>JAVEWI010000315.1:0-2785 GCA_034004625.1 Bdellovibrionales bacterium | reverse complement strand
TGCCATTTCCTATCCCGTGCTGGTCAAAAACGAACAGGGCGAAGACGTGCATAAATGGACGGAGCTGGGTTCTGTCCGCATCACGCAAGAAGGCCTCGGCCTTTTCAAAACACTCCTCAGCGCGCAGGTCATGCAGGCTTATATGATGGAGCCGCCGGAAGACCGCTTTGCGATTGAAATCATCGTCGGCAATCAACGGTCCAAAGCCGCATTTGAAAAACACGGCGTGGTGCCGTTTGATATCCCGCAGGATTTGCAGGACGCCGTCGGCTATTCGATTTCGCCTGACGATCCGGGATTG
Source organism: Bdellovibrionales bacterium (assembly GCA_034004625.1). GTDB lineage: Bacteria > Pseudomonadota > Alphaproteobacteria > Micavibrionales > UBA2020 > UBA2020. Next base: position 2,484 of record JAVEWI010000315.1, on the reverse strand, counting down.
CCGGTGGAATGGTTCCAGTTCGCGCCGGAACATATGCCGGATCTGGCACGCACATTGCTGGATGCCGAAAAAAATCCCAAGATCACCGATAAAAAAACGCAACAGGAATATGAACTGGATTTCAGTCGTTGCGCTGTTTTGAAAAACCTGCGTCCCGCGCTTGAAAAACTGGCGGGCAGCGATTACGGTGACCCGAAAATGCCGGACATGAAAACCGGCATGAAATCAATCAAGGATAAATTTTCTCCGTAATGAATACACAAAATACAAAACCGTCCAAACCGGAACTGACGCCTGAACAGCGGATTGCTAAAAAACAAAAAAGCCGACGTGACGGGTATATTCTGATTTTTCTTGCGCTCCTTTTGTTTGCTGTCGGCGCTTATTTCCGCGAGTCCGATTCTGCGCATCACAAACTGCTGGTCAATCAGGGCGAGGGGGGATCTCTTTTCAGCCAGAGCGTTGTTTTGATGGTCAAGCATGACGTAAGCGGCGGGTATGGTTTGATCGTCAACCGTCCGGATGAAAACCATGAAGGCTATTATTACGGCGGCCCTGTGCAGCCGGATAAAATTTCCGGCCTGTACCGCGGCGTGGATAATTTTGAAGGCGGCGAAAGACTGGGCAATACCGGTATTTTCTATGTCGAAGGCGAAAGGGCGGAGGAGCTGCGCAAGCTCGACCCGCCGCCGGATTGGTATATTGTGCTGCGCGGTTATGCCGGGTGGTCGCCGCGCCAGCTTGACCGTGAAATCCTGCGCGAATGGTGGAAGATTGCCGAGCTTGATCTGGATTTGCTGACCGAAACCGATCCGGAATTTATGTGGCGTGCCACGACCGAAAAAATCACAACGGCGGAAGAGGCTGCAAAACGCGGCGTTGATCCATCCGTGATCGAAGAAGAAAAGAAAAAGCCGCGCGGCGGTATTTGATTTTTCTAGCTTCACAAAAAAGCCCCGCATTATTTGCGGGGCTTTTTTGTTTGCGTTTGGCGCGGCGCTTATCCTTGCGCCTTGCGGGCTTTGCGGCGCTGTTCGGCCTCCGCCGCGTAAACGCCGGTGCCGTGGGTGATGACGGTGTCATCTGCGCCCAGCGTGCCGGCCTTGAATTCCGGCTTGTCTTTCAACGCCGCATAAATCGGGGTGAAATCGGCATAGGTGTCGTTGAACAATTGGTCGAAACTGTCGATGACGAAATAGTTATCCTGAAAATCGTCAATTTGGTAATGCGTTTGCAGCAGGCGTTTCACGTCAAACCCGATGCGGTGCGGTGAATCGCTTTCGACCGAAAACACAGTTTCCGTGGGCGAAGACAAAATGCCCGCGCCGTAAATACGCAGCTCGCCATTTTGGCGGATCAAGCCGAATTCAACCGTGTACCAATAAAGCCGCGCGATTTTATGCGTCATGCCAAGCCCGGCGGCCTTGAGCCCGCCCTTGCCGTATTCTTCCATATATTTGGCGAATGTCGGGTCGGCCAGCAGCGGCACATGGCCGAAAACATCGTGGAACACATCCGGTTCCTGAATATAATCCAACATGTCGCGTGTGCGGATAAAATTTCCGGCAGGGAAGCGGCGGTTGGCGAGCAGTTCAAAAAACGGCTCGTCCGGAATAAGGCCTTCGACCGGTACAACCTGCCATCCGGTGCGTTTCATCAGAATTTCATTCACTTCGTCAAATGACGGCACGCGTTCGGCATTGATGCCAAGGGTGGACATGGAATCCATGAACAGGTCAATCGCGCGGCCTTTGAGGATTTCCTGCTGGCGTTTGAACAAAATGCGCCAGACGTCGTTTTCCTCGTCCGTATATTGGTGTTGCGGCACGGTGAAAAAATCCAGATTGCCGCGCGTCCAGCCTTCGCCTGCGTTGTAATGTTTTGCGGAGGAAAGCCCGCGGTCTTCGGGAATGTTATTGGTCATGATAATTTTCCTTTCATGAAACTGGGGCGCTGGTCATCGGGCGTGTCGGGCTGGTTTTCGGGGCAGGCGGCCTGAAATGCGGGCAGGTCGGCGCAGGCGGCGTCAATCGCGCTGAGGGCGGGCCATGCCGATACATCCATTTCATACCGGCGCGCGTTATACACTTGCGGCACCAGACACATATCGGCCATGGTCACGGTATCGCCGCAGGCAAAGGTGCCTTTATAAAACGCGCTGCGGGTGATGAGCGTTTCAAGCGCGTCAAATCCCTGCCGTATCCATTTTTGATACCATTCCGTTTTCTGCGCCTGCGTCACGCCCAGATCGGCCGTCAGATGGTTGAGGATTTTAAGGTTATTCAGCGGGTGGATATCCGCCACATTCACAAGCGAAATTTGCCGCACATAAGCGCGTGCGGCGGCGTCTTTGGGCATAAAAGACGGCTGCGGGAATTTTTCTTCCAGATATTCCATGATCGCCATGGATTGGGTCAGGATGAAATCGCCGTCAATCAGCGTCGGCACCAATTCCTGGGGGTTCAGGGCTTTGTATTCCGGCTT
>JAVEWI010000314.1:0-2785 GCA_034004625.1 Bdellovibrionales bacterium | reverse complement strand
TCCTGATTTTGGCGGGACTGGCCATTCTGGTGCATGGGCTGGTTAAAAAATCCGGTGGCGGCGCAAGCGGCGGCACCGTTACCATTTCGCAAGAAGAAGCCACAGCCGAAGCCCCCGAAGGCACCGTTGTTGTACAATTGCCCCCGCGCAGCCGCGTCAACCACATGGCACCTTACAAAAACGGCATCGCTCTGCATGTCGCGAATGTCAGCGGCAATTACGTTTATTTTGTGAATGCCCAAACAGGCAAAATTGACGGCGCCCTGAAACTGGAAGCCCAGGCCATCGCGCGCAATCCGCTGCAGCGTTAATAACGCCATCAAAATTAATAACGCAGATCAAAAACCCTTTCTTTAAGGCGTTTTTTCCGCTTCCGCTTCCATGCCTGCATCGGGCACGGCAATGATGTGCTGTTCGGATACCAGCTTGGCAATATGCTTGAAAACAGCGCCTTCGTCCCATTCGCGCGGGCCGTCGAATTGTTCGATCACCACGCCGTCACGCCCGATCAGGAAACTGGCCGGAATACCGGCATAGGTCCATTTCATCGGTATCTGGCGATCGGTATCGATATACAGCGCCATGCGCTCCACCCTGCGTTCGGCCAAAAACGCAGCGACCTCTTCGACCGGCTTACGGTCGAGGGAGATGGGCAAAACCACCAGCCCGTTATCACGCAATTTTGCCTGAAGCCCGTCCAGCGCCGGCAGCTCCGCCACACAAGGCGGGCACCACGTTGCCCATAGATTGACCAGAACAACCGAACCCTTGAAATCCGCAAGACTGACGGCATTTCCCTCCGCATCATAAAAAACCGCGCCAGGCAGAACTTTGCCCGCTTGCGAGGGACGTGCGGATTTTTGCGCTTGTTCTTGTGCCGCGGCCTGCACCACCTGCGTATCCGTCTTTACCTCGGGCTGGATTTGCCACAGCAAAACCACAGAAAGACCAATCGCCAAAACCATGGCACCTACCATCAAAAAAATACGCTGTTGCGGTTTGAGCATCGATATCTCCTTTTCTTGCCCTTTTCATATCATACAAATCAAGCACTTAACATGGAAAAACATCAAAAAATCGCGGCGCCGCGCGCAATCCCGCCCTATCCGCCCGCACTGGCCGCCCATAGCGCTGCATTTGCGGGGGGATTCAAAGCCATCTGGCTGGCAGGGCGCGGTAAAACATGTTAGTTTAAAAGAGTCCTGATACCTGTGCTTTACGGGTGTTTTACGGGGCAAAATACCGCCTGCAACGGCGCCTTCTCCGCGCCCCGTTTCCCCGAACGCCCTTAAGGCACAAAACACTTGGGACACAAGACATGAGACTAAAAGTTTTTTCCCTCTGCGCCCTGATCGCCCTTGCCCTTCTGCCGGCAGGCTGCGGGATCAAGCCGCGCTTTGTCGAACCGCCGCCGCAAACAAAGCCGGACGGCACGCTGCAAACACAATCCGAAGCACGCAAGACCGACCATTTCCCGCGTGTATATCCCGACCCCGCCAACGACCCCATTCCCAAACCCGCGCCTGAAAGGCTGATCCGCTGATGTTCACCACGCACTACAAAAACAAAAAACTCCACATCGAAGACGTCGCACTTGAAACGCTGGCCGATAAATACGGCACGCCGCTTTATTGCTATTCCGCCGCGCAAATCACGCATAACTTTAACGCTTACCGCGATGCGTTTTTAAAAGTCGCCGCCGCAGATGCCTTCACCATCTGCTATGCCACCAAAGCCAATAGCAACATTGCCGTTTTGAAACTGTTGGGCAGTCTTGGCGCCGGTGCGGATATTGTCTCCGGCGGTGAAATGGCGCGCGCGCTGGCCGCGGGCATTCCTGCATCCAAAATCGTTTTTTCCGGCGTCGGCAAATCCGAAGAAGAATTGCGCGCCGCCATTGGCAAAGGCATCTTCCAGATCAACGTTGAATCCGAAGAAGAACTGGCGCAAATTTCCGCCATTGCCCAAAAAATGAAAAAGAAAGTCGCGGTTTCCATCCGCGTCAATCCGGATGTGGATGCCAAAACCCACGCCAAAATCACCACGGGTAAAAAAGAAAACAAATTCGGCGTGGATATTGACCGCGCCCCCGCGCTGTATAAAAAAGCGCTGAAGATGAAAGGCATCGAAGCCGTTGGCGTCGCCGTGCATATCGGGTCGCAGCTGACATCTCTGACGCCGTTCAAACGCGCCTATGAACGCGTGGCGGAACTGGTATTGAAACTGCGCAAACAGGGCAACAACATCACCCGCGTTGACCTCGGCGGCGGCATCGGCATTACGTACAAAGACGAAACACCGCCGGATCTGACTTTTTACGCCCTCATGGTGCGCGACATCATCATGCCGCTGAACGTGCATGTAGTGATGGAACCGGGGCGTTCGATTGTCGGCAATGCCGGCGTATTGCTCAGCCGCGTGCGCGGCGTGAAAAAAGGCGCGTCGAAAAAATTCCTGATCCTTGACGCCGCCATGAACGACCTGATGCGTCCCGCGCTTTACGACGCCTATCACGCCATCTGGCCCGCGCGGCAGGCCGCGGCAAAAGACATGTATGACGTGGTCGGCCCCGTGTGCGAAACCGGCGATACATTCCACATCAACGAAAAACTGCCCACGCTGAAATCCGGCGATGTGGTGGCTTTGATGACCAGCGGCGCCTATGGCGCGGTCATGTCGTCCAATTTCAACACGCGCCCGCTGGCGGCAGAATTTTTGGTCATCGGCAAAAAATCCGCCCTGATCCGCAAACCGCAAACGGTGCAGGATCTTTTTAAAATGGACC
>JAVEWI010000313.1:0-2789 GCA_034004625.1 Bdellovibrionales bacterium | reverse complement strand
AAACCTTTTGCCGATATGGCATCGCGCAGCCGATATGCCGATGCGGTCGAGGTTGTGGCGCGGGCGCCGTTTTACAATATTGCCGCATGGCTGCGCATGTTCCGTTTTCTGAACGGCGGCGGATTTACGCGGGTGTATGATTTGCAGCTTAACGGGCGCAGCGCGTTTTATTTTTCGATGATGCTAAAAAAACCGCAGTGGAATGGCGCGATGCGGGGCGCTTCGCACAATTATGCTGCGGAAAATCCGGCATGGCGTCAGATGCATGCTTTTGACCGGCACAAAGCCATGCTGGCGCAGCAGGGGATAGATGTGCCTTTGCCGGATATGGGCTGGATGCATACGGATGTTTCGTTGCTGGCGCCGCCCGCGCCTTATGTCCTGCTGGTGCCGGGATGCGCGCCGCAGCATCCGCATAAACGCTGGCCCGCGGCGAAATTTGCCGCATTGGCGTTGAAATTCCAACGCGAAGGTTATGCCGTATGCCTGATTGGCACAGCAGCGGAACATGATGCCATTTCACGTATCAAAGCCGTTGCGCCGGCATGCCATGACTTGTCGGGCCGTACATCTTTTTACGATATTGCTACCTTGGCGGCAGGCGCTGCGGGTGCGGTCGGGAATGATACGGGCCCTACGCATTTGATAGCCCTCAGCGGGTGCCCTGTGGTGGCGCTGTTTTCCGGCGTGACGGATCCGGCGCTCAGTGCGCCGGTCGGGGCGGCGGTGACGGTTATTCAGGCTGAAGATATAGCGGATATTTCAGTTGCGGATGTGATGCAGGCATTGCATCTGCGCGATAGGCAACAGGGGGTGAAAAAATTGGTATGACAACAGCGCGACACCGCCATTTTTTAGACGCCAGCGGGCTTGCCTGCCCTTTGCCGGTTTTGCGTGCGCGCAAGGTCTTGCAGGTCATGCCCGAAGGTGCCATGCTGTGCATTACCGTGACGGATGAAAAAGCGCCGCGTGATTTTGAAGCGTTTTGTCATGAGGCCGGGCACAGGCTTGAAAGCGTCACCCCGACCATGGACGGGGTTGAAATTGTGATTTTACGCGGGCCGCGTCCGCCGGAAGAAAAGGAAATACCGTTATGATTTTTGCACGTAAAATCCTGCTTATCGCCGCGGTGGCGTGTTTCCTGTTTGCGGCGCAGTCTGTGCAGGCACAGCAGGGGCAAAAACTGCGCGCGGATGTAACGGCCGCGCAAAATGCCAAGCGCAGTTTTGAACTGGATCTTAAAAAATACACGCAAAAAAATCCCCAGCTTGACCGCACGGCGGGCAAAGCCAAAAAAGAATGGCATAAAAACAACCGAAAACGCGGCAAGAAAAAAACAGAAACGCGCAGCGGCACAACGCGCGATAAAAACTATACCGCGCTTAACCGGTAGTTTTCTAACGGACGGATTTTCTAAAGCGCCCTGTTTTTAAAGGTGTTTTTACGCTTCCATAACCCCGCGTTATCCGCGGGGTTGTTTTTTGTGCGCGGCGGGCTTTATAATAAAATATCAGTAGAATATGCATCTTTTGACGTTTGACGTGGATGCATTGTGTGATGCGCGCTGTTTTCATGCCGCATCTTTTGCCGCGGCTTTTTTGACCGCAATGACAAACAGGAAAGGAGGCCTGCGCCACATGAAAGGCACAGAAAGCTCATCCGTTTTTTCATCCGCACCGCACGTGCAGGTACCGCAGGGCATTCTGGCGCAGGCGCCGGGAGCGATAGTGATGATCGGTTTCGGCTCCATCGGGCGCGGACTATTGCCCTTGATGGCGCGGCATATCGGTTTTGATCCGGCGCGTTTTACCGTGATTGATCCGGACGGCAGCCACCGTGCGGCAGCCCTAGCGCTGGGCGTGAATTTTATATGCACGGCTTTGACGCGCGATAATTTTCGCGCGGTGTTGGAACCTCTGCTGACCGCAGGCGGCGGGCAAGGGCTTTGTGTGAATGTATCTGTCGATGTGTCATCGGTAGATGTAATGCGGCTCTGTCATGATATCGACAGTCTTTATATCGACAGTTCGGTCGAGCCATGGGAAGGCTATTTCCACGATAAAAACATCGACATTGCCGCACGCACCAATTACGCGATGCGCGAAATGATGCTGGCCGAGGCGCGCAGCCATAACCGCCGCGGCGCAACGGCGGTGTCATCTTGCGGCGCGAACCCTGGTATGGTGTCGTGGCTGGTGAAAGAAGCTTTGGTCAATCTGGCCTGTGATCTGGCTATAGAAACCGACGCGCCGCAAAACCGCAAAGAATGGGCGCAACTGATGCAGCGCTGCGGCGTCAAAGGCATGCATGTGGCGGAGCGTGACATGCAGCGCAGTAAGAACCCCAAGAAAATGGGCGTATTTGTGAATACATGGTCGGTGGAGGGGATGGTGGCCGAAGGCCTCGCCCCTGCGGAAATCGGCTGGGGCACGCATGAACGCTGGATGCCGTCCCATGCGCGGCGGCATAAAACCGGCTGCCTTGCCGCCATATACATGATGCAAAGCGGCGGCGATACGCGTGTGCGCAGCTGGTGCCCCACGGCGGGGCCGCAGCGGGCGTTTTTGGTGCCGCATCATGAATCCGTTGCCATTGCGGATTATTATACCATCGGCCCCGCGCATCAGCCGGAATACAGGCCCACCGTGCATTACGCTTACCGTCCGTCCAATGTGGCTTTGTTGTCGCTGGATGAAATGTTTGAGCGCGGGGGTAAGCTGCCGAAAAAGCAGCAGGTGCTGGGCGAAGAAGATATTCTGGACGGTGCGGATGAATTGGGCGTGCTGCTC
>JAVEWI010000013.1:0-12873 GCA_034004625.1 Bdellovibrionales bacterium | reverse complement strand
ATCACCCGTGCGCCGCGCGATTGAAACGGGCGAACCGGTGACGCGTCAGGCTTTGGTTACGAATATCAAGGAAGGGAACAATTTCCTGTCCGCCCGTATTTCGGCGGGCATGCGCGCGGTTGCCGTACCGGTCAAGGCCAGCACGATGGTCGGCGGTTTTCTGGCGCCGGGCGACCATGTGGATGTGATTTTGTCTTATTCGCCCAGCCTGCCCAATGTGGATGACGAAGTATCCGACCAGGTTGTACGCCGTTTTGCCAGCCAGACGATTTTGACGAACGTCAAAGTTCTGGCGGTTGACCAAAACGCCAAAGACGAAGACCGCGCCGCCAAAGTCGCCAAGACCGTTACATTGGAAGTGACACAGGAAGGCGCGCAAATCCTGACGCTGGCCGACCGCATGGGCGATCTTAATCTGGCGCTGCGCCGCATTGGGGAAAAAGACGGGCCGGTTTCCGTGCCCGTACCGCTCACGACCGATGCCACGACCAGCGCGGTTGTCAAAAAATTGAACGAACTTAACCAGAAAACCAAAAACGCCGGCGGGACGATCCGCATGTACAGCGGTTCGCAAATCGTGAACGTGCCTGTCCGTATTGACGCTGAAAGCGCAGGAGAATAAGCATGAAACGCTTTTCTTATAAAATGCTGTTGATCCCGCTGGGGCTTGTACTCTGCCTCGGCCTTTCCGCGATGGCGGAAGGCGCGACAAAAATGACGCGCACTGTGACTTTAACCATGGGCAAGGCCGATACGATTGACCTGGGGCAACCGGTGGCAGATGTTCTGGTCGCCAACCCTGCGGTGGCTGATGTGGGCACGCTGCGTTCCAACCGTCTTTATATCGTGGGCAAGGAAATTGGTGATACCAATATTCTGGCTTTTGATAACGAAGGTAACCAGCTGGCCGATATTGCCGTGCGTGTGCGTGTGGATGAAAAAACGCTGCGCGATGCGGTGAAAGACCTTTTCCCGTCTGAAAAAGTACAGGTCAGCACCATCCGGCAGGACATTGTCCTGCGCGGGGAAGTCTCAACACCTGCCGTTGCCAATCAGGTGCGCGATCTGGCATCGCGTTTCGCTTCTGCATCCGATCGCCCGATTGTTGATTTGATGTCGGTGCGCGGCGAACAGCAAGTGATGCTGCGCGTCAAGGTTCTGGAAGCCAAACGTGCCGTGCTGCGCGAATACGGTATTGATACGCAGTTCAATCTGAACAAGGGCGCGGCGAATGGCGGGCTTGGTTCATCGGGCGCTGGCCTTGTGACCGCGCCTTTCGCCACGGGCTCGCTGATCATGAACCCCATGGGTGGTTTGGGGCCGTTCAATTTTGACATCGCGGCGATGGAGCGTGACGGTCTGGTCAATACATTGGCGGAGCCGAACCTGACGGCCATTTCCGGCGAAACCGCAGGGTTTCTGGCGGGGGGCGAATTCCCCGTGCCGGTCGGGCGCGATCAGGACGGCAACGTGACGCTGGAATTCAAGCAATTCGGTGTGGCGCTTAACTTTACGCCGACTGTGATGTCGAATGAACGCATCGCCTTGCAGCTTTCGACCGAAGTTTCCGCCAAATCCGCGGAAGACGGCATCACGCTGGTCGGCATGACCGTCCCCGGCCTGACGGTACGCCGCGCCGAAACCACGGTGCAAATGGGCAGCGGCGGCACGCTGATGATTGCGGGCTTGATCAAATCCGACACCTTGGATTCCATCAACGGCCTGCCGGGCGCGAAAAACGTGCCGGTATTGGGCGAACTTTTCAAATCCAAATCCTTTGCCCGCAACGAAAGCGAACTGGTCATTCTGGTCACGCCGTTTATTGTGAAACCCTATGCCGAACCGGAAGCCTTCATGGATATGCCGGTGCAGCGTGACGTGCGTCTGGACATGCTGCAAACCGCGCCGCCCGTCGTGCCTAAATTAGGCGGTGAAGCGCGCGCAACGCCGGTTTCCGCCCCCGCGCAGGCGGCTCGTCCGCAGCCGGTCGCGGACCGCGCCCTGTCACAGCGTTTCAGGCATAACCTGCATACCGTTTATGGCAACCGCGTGCCCGCAAAGATAGGCAACGGCGGCGCTTACGGGTATATTGTGGATTAGGGAGAGTTTAGATGACTGCAATCATGATCCGCTTTTCGCGTCTGGCTTGCGCCGTGGCTCTGACTTTCGGCCTTGCCGCTTGCGATGTCAGCGTACCGTCACAGCTTGAAACCGGCAACATGCGCCTGAGCGAACAGACGCATAGCATGGCGGTTGATGCTGCGAAGCCCCATGCCGATACGGCGCGGCGCATTGTGGCGGATTATCGCGACAGCGGGCGGGGCGACCTGCAATTGCTGATGCCGTATCGCAGCGGCGATCCCTTGCACGAAACGCAGGCCCGTCGTAATGGCAAGGAATGGCAGGCTGCATTGGTCAATGGCGGGGCAAAGACTGTTCAGGTCGAATATGTCGCAGTGGATGACCCGGCATTGCTGGGCCGTGCCGTGGTCAGCTATAACGTACTTGCCGCTTTGCCGCCCGCAGGCTGCGCGCAGCGCATGACGGGGTATCAGGGCGCCGATACAACCGAAGACTTGCAGACCTACCGTATCGGCTGCGAGACACGTACGGCTTTCAGCAAGATGATTGTCAATCCGGAAGACCTGAAAGGCCGCGCAGGCACAGGGGCGGATGACAGCCGCCGCCAGGGCACGGTGGCAGAGCGTTATATGTCGGGTGCGAAAGCGGAGAGGCTTGACGCCACAACCGCGAGCACGATCGGGAGGTAACTGGGCATGAGCGACGACATAACGGCTATTTTACTGCCGGCGTCGCGCGTAGATGTCTTCGCGCTGGATGACGGAACGGCGGCAACGGCGGGCAAGATTGCCGCCGACTGGCGTTTTGCACGTGTGGGGATTGAAATTACACGCGGCGGTATGGATGCGGCGGTTGAAAAATACAGCCATGCGGCATCGCCGGAACTTATTATCATCGAAACCAACGATATCAGCGAAAATTTCACGGCGCAGCTGGGCGCTTTGGCGCAGGTTTGCGCCGAAGGCACCGATGCCGTCATCATCGGCCCCACCAACGACGTGCATCTGTACCGCAGTCTGGTGGGCATGGGCGTGCGCGATTATCTGGTGCGCGCGGTCAGCGAAGAAGACATGGTGGGCGTGATTGCCCGCACGCTGGTTGAAAAACGCGGTCTTGCCGGCAGCCGCCTTGTCGCGGTCATGGGCAGCAAGGGCGGTATGGGCGCAACGGTCGTGGCGCAATCGCTGGCATGGGATATTGCCGAAAACCTGAAACAGAAAACCATGTTGCTGGACGTTGCGGGCAGCGCGGGCACCATCGGCATTGCTTTCGGGTTTGAGCCGGGATCTACCTTTGCCGATGCCGTGCGCATTGGCACAACGGGTTCCGATGACGACCTGCGCCGTATTATCCAGAAATCGACAGAAAATCTTTCCATGCTTGTATCGGGCGGTGATCCGCTTTTGGTGGACAGCCCGGATGCCGATCAGGTCGAAGGTTTGATCGAGCGTCTGATGAAAACATATCCGGTTGTGGTGGTGGATCTTTCGGGTGCGTCGCCTTCCGTGCAAAAACGTCTGATTACGCGGGCGGCGCATGTGGTGGTTGTATCGTCCCCGCATATCGCGGCCTTGCGCAATTGCCGCACGCTGATGAACGAAATTAAAAATGCCCGTGGCGGGTTGAAACAGGTCGAACTGGTTTTGAACAACGTCGGCATGCCGGGTGCGGAAGAAGTGCCTGCGGGGGATATTGAAAAACTGTTGGATATGCAACCGGCAGTCAAAATTCCCTTCGCGCCGAAAATTTTTATGCACGGGGAAACCGCCGGCAAGCCTGCAGGTGAAAACCGCGCGGCACAGGACATCATGAAATCCCTGCTCTTGGTGGCTGGGCATGCTTCGGGTGTGGAAACCGTGGCGGCGGATGAAAAGACCGGCGGTTTTAGCCTGCTGCGCAATCTGGGTAAAGCGAAGAAATAGGAGAGAGCATGTTCGGTAAACGATCGGGCTCCGCACCGCCGCCACCGCCACCGTCGAAACCGGCGGATGCTGCGCCAGAGCAAAAAACAGAAACAGCGGCAGAAACGCCCGCGCCGAAGCCTGCTGCCCCTGCGGCAGGCGAAATGCCTGCACCCAAAGGAGAGCCAGCGCCTGCACCAAAACCGGCCGCGCCGCCCGCCAAAAAACAGGAAACGGCAAAACCGGCTGATAACACGGCACCAGTTGCCCCTGCCGCCGTCAGCAATCCGCGGATGGAACGCGCGCGTAAACGTATCTGGACCGATTTGCGCGATGGTATCGATCTTAAATCACTCGCCCGTATGGATGTAGAGGCGGCGCGTGCGGAAATTTTGTCCGCCGTGCAGGAAATCGGGCAGTTCCGTGGTCTGGACGTCACGCCGGCAGAGCTTGCACAAATCGCCAAAGAGGCGGCGGATGATATGCTGGGCTTCGGCCCCTTGGAAGAATTGCTCGAGATGGACGGCATCGCCGACATCATGATCAACGGGCCGAAAACGATTTATATCGAACTGAACGGTAAAATCCAGCGCGCGCAAATCGAATTTCGCGATAACCAGCATTTGCTGTCGATCTGCCAGCGTATTGTTGGCGTGATCGGCCGCCGCGTGGATGAATCATCGCCCATATGCGATGCGCGTTTGCCGGTCGGGTCGCGTGTTAACGTGATTATTCCGCCGCTGGCCGTGGATGGTTGCACCATGACCATTCGTAAATTCGCCAAGGAAAAATTGACGCTCGACAAACTGGTCGATTTCAAAGCCATGACGCCGAATTGCGCCGAGATGATAAAAATCGTCGGCAATTGCCGCGCGAACGTGCTCGTATCCGGCGGTACGGGGTCGGGCAAAACGACCATGCTGAACTGCCTGACGCGTTATATCAATCTGGGCGAACGTATTATTACCTGCGAAGATGCCTGTGAATTGCAATTGCAGCAGCCGCACGTGGTGCGCCTTGAAACCCGCCCGCCGAACCTGGAAGGCGTGGGCGAAGTCACCATGCGCGACCTTGTTAAAAACTGCCTGCGTATGCGCCCTGACCGTATTATCGTGGGCGAGGTGCGCGGGTCGGAGGCCTTTGACCTTTTGCAGGCCATGAATACCGGTCACGACGGCTCCATGGGCACGGTGCATGCGAATAACCCGCGCGAAGCATTATCCCGTATGGAAAACATGATTGCCATGGGCGGGCTTAACTTGCCCACGCAGGCGGTCAGGGAGCAGATTGCATCCGCCGTGAACGTGATTATCCAGGTGCAGCGTCTGCGCGACGGTTCGCGCAAAGTGACCCATGTGACGGAAATCACCGGTATGGAAGGCGAAATTGTCACCATGCAGGATTTGTTCCGTTTTGATTTCGAAGGCGAGGATGAATTCGGCCGTATTATAGGCAAGCAAAAATCCAGCGGCCTGCGCCCGATTTTGTATGAACGCGCGCGGATGTTCGGGCTTGAGAAAAAATTGCTCGATGTTATGTCGGAGGCCTACGCATAATCATGATGGGCATTACGGTTTTTATTGTTGTGCTTATTCTGGCCGGCGCCGTGGTGGCTTCGGTTGTTTTGAGCGGCCAGCAAAAAAAACGCGACCGTTATATGTCGGTTATCGCGCGCGATGGCGCCGCGGGCGGACGGGATGACAAAGACAAACTGGCGCGCCAGCGTGCCGATAACATCGCCCGCAAATTAAAAGCCGCCGGGGCGGAAGAAGCCTCAAAGAAAAAGAACAAGGATAAAACAAGCCTGCGCCAATTGATGCAGCAGGCAGGGTACGAAGCGCCCTTGTCGCGCTACTGGGTTTTCTCGCTGGTTTTTGCAGTCGTGGTTTTTGGCTTGTTGAAATTGACCAGCTGGCCCGCGATTGCGGTTTTCTTTGTGACGTTTACGGCGTTTTTGGGCGTTCCCAAATTGTTTTTGAAATGGAAAGCGGGGCGGCGCCAGCGTAAATTCCTCGAGGTTTTTGCCGACGCGCTTGATGCATCCGTTCGTCTTTTACAGGCAGGTATGCCGATTACCGAAGCGGTTGCCATGGTGGCGCGTGAATTCGAAGGCCCCTTGCGCGAAGAAATGATGCGCATCTACGAAAACCAGAAAGTCGGCGTGCCGCTGGGTGAAGCGGCTTTGCAAATGGCGCACCGCGTGCCGCTGCCCGAAGCGCATATGTTTGCAACCGCCCTGCAAATCCAGAGCGAGACGGGGTCATCGCTGAGCGAGGTTCTGTCGAACCTGTCCGCCGTTATCCGTGCGCGTTTCCGGTTGAAACGGAAAATCCGCGCCCTGTCCTCCGAAGCAAAAGCATCAGCCGCGATCATTGCCGTGCTGCCGATATTGGTGTCGTTGGGGCTTTATGCAGTGAACGAGCCTTATATCAGCCTGCTGTTTACGGAGCCCAAGGGCAAGATGCTGCTCTGGGGGGCTATTTTCTGGATGTGCTGCGGCATTTTCATCATGCGGCAGATGATTAACTTCAAGGTGTAATCATGGACGGTCTTTTAGGTTCGAATGTGGTTGTGGTCATTATCAGCGCGCTGACGGCGGCGCTGTCTTTTGTGGCCTTCGCCCTGCCGCTGCTGAAGCGTACGGAGAAGAAAGAGCGATACAAGGAAGTCATCGAGAAAAAACGCCGCACCCTGTTCGATCAGGCGCGCGAGCAGCTGGAACATAAAAACAAAGGCCAGAATATATCGCCTACGCAATCTATGGCGCTGTTTTACCGTCTGCAAAGACTGGCGGGCGAGGCGAGTCTTTCCGCCCGTAACCTGACGCAGCAGGCGGGCATGCGCAGCCCGAACGCGCCGATTATATATCTGGTGTCACGCATTGTTTTGCCTCTGTTGTTTGTCGGGCTGGCCATGATGTTTTTGAGCATGACAGACAGGGAAATCAAACGCGGTCTGGTTATGCTGATCCTGATGGGCATGGGATTGTTCGGTTTTTTTCTGCCGCGCATTCTGGTTAAAAATACGGCGGATAAGCGCCAGCAGGAAATTTCGCTCAGCTTTCCCGATGCGCTCGACATGATGCTTATTTGCGTGCAGGGCGGTATCGGTATCGAAGCCGCCATTAACCGCATTGCCGAAACAGTGTCCGAACATTCGGAATCTCTGGCGGAAGAACTTGGGATTTTGAGTGCGGAGCTTGGCATGCTTAACGACCGCAAAGGCGCGTTCCAGGGATTTGCGATGCGGGTAGGATCGGGCGCGGCGCGGTCTTTTGCCACGGCGATGTTGCAGGCGGAGCAATACGGTACATCTGTATCCAAAGCCATTCGCGTTCTGGCCGATGAATCGCGTGAAATGCGTATGGCCGCGGCGGAGCAAAAAGCGGCAGCCTTGCCGCCCAAGCTGACCGTGCCCATGATTTTGTTTTTTCTGCCCGCGTTGTTCATTGTCATTCTGGGCCCTGCATTTATCGGCAGCCCGAAATAAAAATCATAGGCATAACAAAACAGCCGCAGTATAAACCTGCGGCTGTTTTGTTATGCGGCATGTGTCTTTTGATGTGAGGTCTGTGCCGATGGTTGTTATTGTTTGATATTGACCGGCGCTTTGGGCACCACGGCTTCACGCAGGTCGTTTACGATCTGGATGTTGCGGGCGATTTCCGTTTTGGCGGGCGCCATGATTTGCGCACGGCGCAGGGTGGTCAGCGCTTCGTCAAACATACCCTGGCTGGCAAGGTTGAGGCCGAGGTTGTTCATGACCGATGTCGGATCACCTTTCCACCCGTCCAATGCCTGGCGGAAGAATTTTTCAGCAGTTTTATGATGGCCCTGCGCATCATGCGCGATACCCAAAAGATTGCTGGCATCCGGATGGAATTCAGCCAGCTTGGCATCGTTGAGCACGGATTCCAGCACGGGTTCGGCTTCTTTGAATTTGCCGGTTTCGATCAGGGCGGCGGCATATTCGTTTTTAATCATGGCGCGTGGCGCGCGGGGGGAGTCTTTGCGCGTGCCCTTGGCGAAGGGTTCCAGCACGGTCAGGGCCTGGTCGGCCTTGCCGCTGCGGCGCAAAAGCTGCGCATAATTCACGGCGACATCGGGGTTATAGCTGCTGCGTTGGTAAAGCTTTTCGTAAGAGACGAGGGCTTCCTGCGTTTTGCCGGCCTGCATGGCATCTGCGGCGGATGTCGCAAGGCGGCGTTCGGTTGCGGCGCGCTGGCCTTGCAGGCTGTCAATGGGCGCGCCGACATGCGGGTCGTTCGCGGCGGCGCAGGCGCCCATCAACAAAGCCATCAGGCCAAGGCTTGCAAAGGTTGCGGCACGGCGGGGTGCGCGGGCGGGTGTGCGGTTTATCATTCGGTTGCTTCCTCGATGCTGTCGCTGTCGTCGGCGGCGCTGTCATCTTCTATGTCCGCAGGGCCTTCGATTTCTTCCAAAATCATGGGGTCGGCGGGGATGGCGTTTTGTTGTGCGGGTTGGAACAGCGCAGGCGCATTGCCCTGTACTTCGGGGATATTGCTGTTGTCTTCATGCGCGACGGGCGTGACTTCGAAACAACCGTCGGGGCAGTAATAATAATTCGCGGGCTGGCAATCCTGCGCATTGCTGCCGCATACACGGCGCACGCGTACGTATTGCGGCTGTGCGGATGCGGTGACGATGATGTTGCGCTCCAGCAAGACTTTGCCATGGGCGTCCAGCACGGTGAATGACGTGGTGCCGGGTTCGCGCGGCATCAGGATCAAAAGGCGGGGGGAGTCGAGTGTCACTGCGGCGTGGTTCGGGTTTGCCACAATGACGCTGGCGGCGCTTTCGCGCAGGCGCAGGATTTTGGTGCGATCGGGCGTCAGACGGATGGCAGTGTTATCGCCGGATACGGGGGCGGCGGGTTTTGCTTGTGCGGTTGGAGAATCACCCCCCTTGAGCAGGCGGGTCATTTCCACCACGCCATCGGCCATGGCGGGCATGGCGGTAAAGCCGAGCAGCCCGGCAAAAGCCATGGCTATAAACTGATGTTTCATCCTGAAATGCCCCTTAAACAGTAACTCCCATCCCATGATGCGCTGGCAATGCTTCAAAGTAAAGAAGTATGTCATTGGAATCGCAGACAAAGCGAAAGTTATAGAAAATGCCCGTGTCCGGTTTGGCAGTGATGCGCTTTGCGCGGCTTTGCTGGATTTTACTGGCTTTTTTCGCGGCGCTCGATTATGAAAGGCGCGTCTGATTATAATATGGCTCAAAATTGACATAATAATTTGACAGAAAGACGTTACCAGAGTATAAATTTTTAGACATAATTGTTAGTAATTTTGTTACTAATTTGGACTACGCTTATATGGAATCAAAGGGTGTCCTTCGCATCTGACAAAGCCAAAAGGGGAATAATAATATGGCGACTGATAACACGACGGCAGTAAACGGCGCACAAACTCTCTCTCTCGAACCCAATCAAAAAATTGAAATTACCGTAACCGCAGGCCAGAACCTGACGCTCGCTTCCGGCGATGCAACGGTGCAGGGCATTACCCTGGGTGCGGGCGGCGCGATGGAAGTCAAGCTTTCCAACGGCGCGACGCTTGTGATTAAAAACTTTGCCGACATCGCATCGATGTCTCCGGCACCGGCCTTGAGCCTGCCGAACGGCCAGAAACTTGATCTTGCCCAGCTTCAGGCGATGGATTCCCCTTCCACAGCCGAAGCCCGCAGCGCAGAAGAAACGCTGGCAGATGCAAAAACCATTGAAGCCCCGAAACCTGGCGAAACGCTGGTTGTAAAACTGGAACAAGGTGTCGATTACACCTTTGGTTTTGCAATGAACGAGCCGAAAGCTGTTAAAGACAACGGCGGACAGCTGGTTATTACCTTTGCAAACGGCGGCGAAATTGTGATTCCCAATTACGGCGCATTCAAAAACAGCGGCATGGAAATCACGCTGAAAGACGGCGCGGAATTGCCGGTCAGCGATTTTGGCAACATCCTTGCCTCCGCGACCCAGTTGAACCAGATCGAAGCTGCCGCGGGTGAGGGTTCCTCCGGCGGTGCGCGTAACGGTTTCGGCTTCCAGTCGAACTTTGCCTATACGCCTTTCAGCGCGCTGAACAAAATCGGCGAAATCAACCCGACCGCTTTGCAATACGAAGCGCCGGACCGCGAACCGGAACGTCAGGGTATCGAAGAAGTAAAACCGAACCTGTCCGTACAAAATGCTTTTGTTAAAGAAGACGCAAAAGACGGCGTGAAGCTGGGCATTACCGCGACACCGAACAACAAAGACGAACAGATTACCATTAAAATCGAAGGCATCGATCCCACATGGAAAGTGGACATTTCCACATCCGGCGGTACCTATGACCAAGGCACCGGCACATGGACGATTACCGTGCCCAAAGGCCAGCCGTTTGGCGAAAGCCCCACGTTCTACCCGCCCAAAGACAGCGATGCTGATCTGATTGGCCTGACCGTAACATCGACCGTGACCAATACCGTATCGGGCGAAACCAAAACGGTTACCGGTACCATTGATATTTATGTGGATGCCGTTGCGGACGTGCCGAACCTGACCGCAGGCGATGGCGCAGGCAAAGCATCTGGCGACGAAGACACCGACATCCCCCTGAACATTTCCACCAGCGTATCGGATACCGACGGTTCCGAAACCATCACCAGCGTTGTGATCAAAGGCGTGATCGACGGTGCGACTTTGTCGGCCGGTACGAAATTGCCGAACGGTGATTGGGTTCTGGACGTAGCTGATCTGGTGAACCTGACCATCACCCCGCCGCTGCATTATTCCGGCGATTTCGAAATCACCATCATTTCGACCTCTACCGAAGGCGTTCAGCCCGGTGACGGCAACAATGAGTGGGATTTCAACGATAACGAAGCTACCGCCACGGTCAAAGTCACCGTATCGGTAAACCCCGTTGCGGATAAGCCGAACCTGACGGTTGATGCGCTTTATATCAAAGAAGACGCGACTTATATCGACGGTACGAAACAAAAGGACGAAGAACTGGCGTTGAAAATTAACGCCAGCCTTGTCGATACGGATGGTTCCGAATACCTGACGATTATCGTCACCGGTTTCCAGCCGGGCTGGATTGTGGATACAAAGGATTCCGGTGGTGTTTATGACGCTGCAACTGGCACATGGACTCTGCGTGTAGCGGACGGTGTTACCAGCTTCTCCGGCGGCCCGATTGTACGCCCGCCCGCAGACAGCGACGTGGATTTGACCGGTTTGAAAGTCACCGCGATTGCGACGGAACGTGGCAATGGCCATACGGCTGTGTCTGACGCGGATACGGCTGTTTATGTTGACGCCGTGATTGATGACCCGACCCTGACCGTTGCGAATACCACGGTTGTGGAAGGCCAGACGATCAACCTCGCTATCTCCGCTTCTGTCGGTGATGCGGATGGTTCTGAAACGATCACTTCGGTGGTTATTTCCGGTGTGCCGGACGGTCTCAGCCTTTCTGCCGGTGCGAAACAGGCGGACGGCACGTGGGTGCTGTCGCATGCCGATCTCGCAACGTTGAAAGTCATTGCGCCTGCAAACTGGAACGGCAGTTTCGACCTGACCGTTGCGATTACCGCAGCCGAAGGCGTACAGCCGGGCAATGGCAATAACGAACAGGATTTCACCGACAACCAGAAAACCATTACCGATACACTCAAAGTAACGGTAACGCCGAAGGCCGATGCGCCGGATCTGATCGTTAAAGACGTTTGGACCAAAGAAGATGCGGCCGATGGCGTTCAACTGAAAATCGATGCGAAATTGACCGATGCGAATGAAACGCTGACGGTTAAAATCGAAAATATCGACCCCAGCTGGACGATTACGGATCTGGCCGGTGGTACCTATGCCAATGGCACCTGGACGATCACCTTGCCGAAAGGTGCGAACTTCTCCGGTGGTCCCAGCTTCAAACCGCCCGCAGACAGCGACGCGGATATGATGGGTCTGAAAGTCACTGCGACGTCGACCAATGACCAAGGTCAATCGGCCAGCACCGATCTGCCCGCGAATGTATTCGTGGATGCCGTTGCGGATAAACCGGATCTGACCGCTGATACCGATGGTGGTAACGAAAGCGCGAAAATCGCCCTCAACATCACCACGGACGTCAAAGACAAAGACGGTTCCGAAGTGCTCGAGAATGTCATCATCAAGGGCGTACCCGGTGAATATTCCTTGTCTGCCGGTACCAAATTGCCGAACGGTGATTGGTCTGTAGCGCCGGGTGACTTGAGCGGCCTGACGATCAATACCACCAAAGGCGGCCCGCTGAATTTCACCTTGACGGTTGTTTCGACCGCCACGGAATTGGCGCAGCTGAACGATCCTGCGAATGCTGAAAACGATCTCACCGACAACTCCGCTTCGACCACGGCGACGGTCAAGGTCACGCTGCAACCGCTCGCGGATGCGCCGAACCTGAAAGTCACCGATGTCTGGACCAAAGAAGACAGCGCCGGCGTTGCCCTGCAAATTGAAACCTCGCCCAAGGCGGCGGCGGAGAAGCTGACCATCACGGTATCCGGTATCGATCCCAGCTGGGAAGTTACCGACCTTGCCGGCGGTACGTATAACGCCGCAACCGGTACGTGGACGATCAGCCTTGCGGCTGGCCAGCCTTTCAACGGTGGCCCCACGCTGAAACCGCCCGCGGACAGCGATGCTGACCTGCGCGGCATTTCGGTCAAGGTTGTGGCAACACAAACCAACGGTACCACGGCGGAAAGCAACGCGACCACGAATGTGTTTGTGGATGCTGTTGCCGACAAGCCTGATCTGGAAGTCAAGAATGCTTCCGGTGACGAAGATACCGTGATCGCGCTCGACATCAAAACCGCGGTAAAAGACACCGATGGTTCCG
>JAVEWI010000312.1:0-2815 GCA_034004625.1 Bdellovibrionales bacterium | reverse complement strand
GCTCTATGCGCGGCGGCAATGCGGGCGGCGAGGCAACCCCCGAAGCCGGCGGCGAAGACGATGCCGAGTTGAAGAAAAAGCGCCAATAAGCGTTATATAATTCAAATACTTGAATGTTTTCAACTTAGGGCCCCCCTTGACAGGCGGGGCCCGAAGGCTATATTGTGCGTTGCAGCAATGTTGCGATGCAGCAGCTGATTCTTTTAACCATTACTACGGCACTCAATATCCCCCATATAAAGGAGATGAGACATGCAAAACGAAATCCTCGAGAACTTGGCAAAATTCAACCAGCAAACGCTCGAAAACTGGAAAAAGCTGAACGAAGCTAACCTGAAGCTCAGCGAAAAACTGCTGAAAGAGCAAGTCGAACTGACGACCGCTCTGGTTCAATCCGCGACCCAAACGGCGGAAGAACTGGCACAGACCAAAGACGTAAAAGCTTTCGCGACCCTGCAAACCGAATGGGCGCAGGAAATCAGCAAAAAGCTGACCGACAGCAGCCGCACCTATGCGGACATCCTGTCTGACGCTGGCAAAAGCTATGGCCAACTGTTCGAAACTGCGCTGAAAACAGCCGGTAACGATCTGAAAAAAGCCGAAAAGAAAGCTGCTTAATCGCGCTTGATGAAGCGGGGAGCATTTGTGTCGTCACCGGCATAATGCCCCCGTTTTTTCTTATCCGGACTTTCGGTCTTGATGAAACGGCCTTGACGAAACGGCCCTGTGTGTTCAGATTTTGCACAGGTTCTGCGCATGACACCGCCCGTACATCCTGTGCGGTTCTTCATACGGTTTTATGCGTTTTCTTTTTTGCCCATATGCGGGCGCGGCTTTGCGGGTTCGCCGCGGGCTTTTACACTTTCTCGGGGGATTATATTCATGACCAAAAAACTGGCGCTGGTAACGGGCGGTGTTGGCGGTATCGGATCTTCGATTTGCCGCGAACTGGCACAAAAAGGCTACCGCGTCATTGCGGGCTATCATCCGGCAGAAGAGGCGACAGCGAAACAGCGTCTGGCCGAATGGCAAGCCGAGGGTGTGGAGATTGATATTGCATCCGGCGATGTGGCGTCTTTTGAATCCTGTGAAGCCATGGCAGCCGCCATCCGCGAAAAACACGGCACGGTGCAGGTGCTGGTCAATTGCGCGGGTATTACGCGCGACAAGACGCTCAAAAAAATGACGCCCGATGACTGGAGCGCGGTTTTGAACGTTGACCTGCACAGTCTTTATAACGTGACCAAGCAATTCGTGGACGGCATGACCGATGCGGGTTTTGGACGCATTGTAAACATTTCATCCGTGAATGGTAAAAAAGGCCAATTCGGCCAAACCAACTATTCCGCAGCCAAAGCGGGCGTGCATGGCTTTACCATGGCGCTGGCGCAGGAAGTCGCGCGCAAGGGCGTCACGGTCAATTCGGTTTCGCCGGGCTATGTCGAAACGGCGATGACCAAGGCGATCCCCGCCGATATTTCTGCCCAGATCGTGGCGCAAATTCCGCTGGGCCGCATGGCGCAGCCGGAAGAGGTCGCCTATGTCGTAGGTGTTTTGAGCGACGAGCGCGCGGGTTACATCACCGGCACGAATATTTCGGTTAACGGCGGTTTGTTCATTTCGTTCTAAGCTCTTACCCATCAACCATTAAAAAACCGGCCGCGAGAGCGAGCCGGTTTTTTTCGCGAACCTGTCTGCCGTATTATCTGAGCTAATAGGCGATAGGCTGCTCGTCCCATGCACGGGGATTGGTCAGCTAATCGGTGACCTGCTCCAGATCATTCGGGTCTTCGATACGCAGGGGCAGGGATTTGAACGATCCCTTGTGCAGGTGAAGGGTGTAGTTGGTGCCGTCCTGTTCATCAATCGGGATACGGCGGTGGATAACGAAATGGGAATAGGAACGCGCGTCAGTGCCCTGAATAAGCACTTGCAACGTACGTTTGACCGAAATGATTTTCTTGCCGGCGGAGAAAGAGGCAAGGATCGGCTTGCCCGGCTTGAAATGGTAATTTTTGGTCAGAGAATTGCCAAGCAGGATGTCGGCGGGTACGGCAAGGCTCCATGGCGTGCGCTGTTCCATCACCAAAATACGTTGTGGCGTGAAATCCTGCACCGGCAGGTAGCATATGAATTGTTCTGTTGCCGCACCGCTCTGGCGGACTTCTTCCACCGTCATCACCACATTGATGGTGACATCAACCAGATCGGATACGTAAAAATTCGACATACGTACCAGCATATAGGGCGTGGCGGGGTTCCATGTGGTGCTCAAAACACCGCGCGATGATGTCAGCAGTTTGACTTTGGGCCGGATAAAACGGGCCGTAATCACGGCGCTGAAAAAAACGTTCAGCAGGATAAGGCCGATGGACAGGGCGGCGATAATCAGCACAACCGAAATCATGCGGCCTTCGGTTTCTGCCGCGTTCAAATCCATGCTGTCGGGCAGGTTAATGCCGAATGCGGTCGAAAGCGTCTGGACAAGGTTCAGCTGCGCCTCGGGCAGCGCCATTTTCAAGAAAATCCAGCACAAATAGAAAATCGCAATGATTCCGACCGTGTAAAGTGCCGTGAGCTTGAAAAAATCCTTTTGAAACATAGGCAAACCCCCAAAAATGCCCCGCGTCAGAACAACACGGAAAACGCCCGGAACGGGCGTAATAAAATAACAATACACCGAAAGCATTTTAAAATTCTTTAACATTTTCAGGATTTTTGCAGTTAAGCGTGGCAGGGGTAAAAATTCTCTTTATTTTAGTGAAATCAATATGTTATGAATCATAATTGCAAACTCTGGAAATTAAATGTAAAT
>JAVEWI010000311.1:0-2827 GCA_034004625.1 Bdellovibrionales bacterium | reverse complement strand
GCATACGTGACGGCAAAATACAGCCCACTGACGGTGCCGCTGACGATGCCGCCGCCAAAGCCGGTGCCGCCTGAAGCGCGGGTTGTGGCTCAGCCTTGTCTATGCCCGCCGCGAAATGCGCAGCGGCGTGCGCGGATTTTACATTTTTATTTCCTGCCTGATTTTGGGCGTGGCCATGATTTCGGCCGTGGCATCGGTATCGCAGGGGATGAGCGACAGCCTGCGCCATGACGGACGCTATATTCTGGGCGGCGATCTGGCCGTACGCACACCGCATGCACCGGTGACAGACGCGCTGCTGGATTTCCTGCACACGGACATGGGCGCGCGCACCAGCATTATCACCGAAACACGCGCCATGGCCCGTCACGACAAATCCGACATGGCGGCAATTGTTGAAATCAAAGCCGTGGACGCTGCATGGCCGCTCTATGGCCAAGCTGTATTCCTCGACAAAAACGGCGCGGAAATGACCACATCCGCGCAGGATATTTTCAGCGCGGATGCAAACGGCGTTTTTGGCGCCGCAGTTGAAAAAGACATTCTGGTGCGGCTGGATGCCGCCGTGGGCGATACGCTGCATCTGGGGCAGACGCCTTTTGTCATCCGCGCCGTTATCGGGCGCGAACCGGACAGCGTGAATGCCACAGGTTTTGCACTGGCGCCGCGTTTGCTGACATCCCTGCCCGCTTTTCACGCGACAGGTTTGACGGGGGCGGGCAATTTGCTGGAATACCGCACGCGCATCGCCATCCCCGGACTCGATACCGAAGCAGAGCTGGAAGCCGCCAAGGAAAAAATCGAAGCCCGCGCGCAGGATGACAATATCCGCATCCGTACCTTCCTGAACGCATCGCCCAGCATCGAGCGGTATATCAACCGCCTGTCTTTGTTTTTGATGCTGATCGGCCTGACCACGCTTTTGGTCGGCGGGGTTGGCATTTCGAATGCGGTGAAAAGCTTCCTCGACACCCGCCTTGCCGAGATTGCTACGTTGAAATGCCTTGGTGCACCGCAAAGTTTTGTGTTCCGCACCTATTTGCTGCAAATCCTGTTTTTGGCGACCATCGGCATTGCCATCGGCCTGATATTGGGCAGCAGCAGCGCGGTTGTGACCGGCGCGATCTTGACCCAGAAATTCAGCCTGTCTGACCAGACCGGTATTTACCCGCATATCTGGGCGCAATCGGCGGCTTTCGGTTTTCTGATTACGCTGTGTTTCAGCCTGTGGCCGCTGGGCCGCGCAGTGCGCACCAAACCGACTGACCTGTTCCGCGATTTGATTGCCCCGTCGCACAAACGCCCCGCGCCGCGTGTGATGGCTATGATCGCAATCCTCGCCGCTGCATTGGGATGGCTGGTCATTGAAACCGCACCCATTCCGCGTTATGCGATTTATTTTGTGTTCAGCGCCTTTGTCACCTTTGGCGTGTTCCAGATTGCATCCAGCGTGATCCAGCGCATTTTGCGTGGATTGCGTCCGCGCAAAAACCCCGAAGCCCGCATGGCCGTCGCCAATTTGACGCGTCCCGGCAATGCCACGACCAGCATTGTTTTGTCGCTGGGCCTTGGCCTGACGGTTCTGGTATCGATTGCACAGGTACAGCATAATTTTTCCCGCCTGATCGGGGATGATCTGGCGGCGGATCTGCCGTCTTTCTTCCTGCTCGACATTCAGGATGACCAGAAAGAAGCCTTCACCAATATCCTTGCCGAAACCAAGGGCGCGAAGAATCTGATTATGAACCCGTCCCTGCGCGGGCGCGTGGTCAGCGTCAACGGCGTGCCGGCCGAACAGGCATTGAAAGACAAAAACGAAGAATGGGTCACCCATACCGACCGCGGGTTTACCTATGTGGCCGAACAACCGCCGCACAGCCGCCTGACCGAAGGCACATGGTGGCCGCGTGATTACAGCGGCCCGCCCGCCCTGTCGATTGCCACCAACGTCGCGCGCGCTTTTGACATTGGCGTGGGCGATAAAATGGTGATCGAAATTCTGGGCGTGGAAACCGAAGCCACCGTCATGAACGTACGCGAAATTTCATGGGCCAGCTTTGCCATGAATTTTGCCATGACATTTGCCCCGGGCGCGGTCGATGATATTCCATCCCCCTATATCGCAACCGTCATTGTGGATGGCGATGCGGAAACGGGGCTGCAATCCCGGCTTGCCCGTGAATTGCCCAACGTGACCAGCGTGCGCATCCGCGATGCACTGGAGCTGGCACAGGGATTCCTGCGCGCCATTGCCGATGCGGTGCGGGTCAGCGCGGCGCTGACGCTCATCGCCGGCACGCTGGTTTTGTCGGGCGGCATTGCCGCGGCACGCCGGCGGCATGTTTATGACGCCGTGGTTCTCAAAGTCCTCGGCGCGACACGCGGGCGAATCATGCGCAGTTTCCTGATGGAATACGCGCTTTTGGGGCTGATGACGGTCAGCATTGCCGCAGGCCTGGGCACTTTGGGCGGCTGGGCGGCCATGACATTTATTTTGAACATGCCGTTCAGTTTCAGCGCCACGTCCGTATTATGGGTGACGGCGCTCTGCCTTGGCATCACGGTTTTGGCCGGAATGTCAGGCACATGGCGCGCCATGGGGCAAAAACCAGCCGCATATCTGCGAAATCCTTGAATTTCGCCAGATAATTCATATATTTGCTTTATGCTGCCGCAAAAGATGATCTTTGCGGTATAATAGAACGTATAAGCTTCAGGGGGCGGTATCGCCGCAGAAGCTTTCGGATTTTTAATTTAAGGAGAGGAAACACATGTCCTACGATCCCTACCACCCGCAGGCGACCGTAGCCGCACAAGGCACCGACGT
>JAVEWI010000310.1:0-2834 GCA_034004625.1 Bdellovibrionales bacterium | reverse complement strand
GCGTGCCCACATCATGACCTTCGCCTTTGACATCACACATAAAGACCCGAAATCCTACGCGCGCCTTGGCCGGTTGACCACGCCGCACGGCACCATCGAAACGCCGAATTTTATTTTCTGCGGCACCAAGGCTTCGGTGAAGGGATTGTCGCCGCAGCAAATGCGCGATGCGAAGACGGATATTATCCTGTCCAATACATACCATCTGATGTTGTCGCCGGGGGCGGATCTGGTCGCGGAAATGGGCGGCTTGCATAAATTCATGGGTTGGGACGGCCCGATGTTTACGGACAGCGGCGGGTTCCAGATTTTCTCGCTCGGCTATGGTTCTGTCGCGGATGAAATCAAAGGCCGCGGCCAACGCCACCGCAAAAAAACCATTTTGAAAATCAGCGAAGAGGGCGCTGCTTTCCAGTCTTATCTGGACGGCAAGAAATTTTTCCT
Organism: Bdellovibrionales bacterium; assembly: GCA_034004625.1. Lineage (GTDB taxonomy): Bacteria > Pseudomonadota > Alphaproteobacteria > Micavibrionales > UBA2020 > UBA2020. Next base: position 2,390 of record JAVEWI010000310.1, on the reverse strand, counting down.
GACACCCGAAGGCTCCATCGACATCCAGCGTAAACTGGGCGCGGATTTGATTGTGCAGCTGGACGAATGCACGCCGTTCCACGTCGACCGCGATTATACCGCGAAATCGATGGAGATGAGCATGCGCTGGGGCGACCGTTCGCTGGCGGAATGGAAACGGCAGGACGACGGCAAACAACGCATGTACGGCATTGTGCAGGGCGGCGTGTACGAAGACCTGCGCAAAATTTCCTGTGAATGGACGCGCGACCGCGATTTCTTTGCCACCGCCATTGGCGGCTCGCTGGGCAGTAACAAGGAACAGATGTACGAAGTCGTTGCCATGTGCAGCGCGCATATCCATCCGGACCGTCCCGTGCATCTTTTGGGCATTGGCAGTTTTATCGACGTTTTCACCAACGTGCGTGCGGGGATGGATACATTCGATTGTGTGTCGCCCACGCGTATTGCCCGCCATGGCTGGGCATTGGTCAAAGGCGCGCCCAAGGAACGCATGAACCTGCGCAATGCGCAGTATCTGAAAGATCAGGACCCCGTTGACCCGACATGCGATTGCTATACCTGCACGCATCACAGCCGCGGTTATATCCACCACCTGTTCCGCACCGGCGAGTCGCTGGGCATGATGCTGCTTTCAATCCATAATGTGGCAACCATGAACCGTTTGATGCGCGAAGTGCGGGCGGCAATTGCCACGGATACCCTCGATCAGGCGCAAAAAGACTGGGTGGTTTAACCCCGCGTTCTTTTTCCCTTGGCACACCCCGACCTGCTTACTATATTTTAATGAAGTAAGATTATTTTAAAGAAAGAAGCCTGCTTCTTTTTCTATAATATTATGGCGGGTTCATAGGGGTTTATCGTGGCTGTTTCATACGCCCAGGTCATTTCGACAGATATGATCGTTTCTGAAATCGAAACGATCCTCGACTGGCGCAACGAAGTCATCCGTCAATGTTTCTTTCCTGGTTCGCAAACGCGGCCTGCGGATGCGACGGCGCCTTCGGCCATGCTGATCTGGTGCCGGCGCGAAGCTGACCGCGGCACCGTTGACCGCGCGGTGGTGGAACGTCTGGCCCATGCGCACGAAGAAATGTGCAAAGCGGCGCGTCTGATCCTCGACCATACCGCAGGCGGGGCGGCGCCCACCTTGGCGCTTTATGACGGTGTTGAAAACGAATGCGAAAATTTCATCACCCATGTGCGCCGGTTGCAGCAGGATCTGGCCGACAGTTCAACCGCGGTTGACCCTGTGACGGGGCTGCGTACGGTTGCGGGCATGCGTAATGACATCAAACGCGAACAAGACCGTTTCGACCGCAAGGGCACGGCATTCAGCATTGCCAATATTGAAATCGACGGGCTTGAACCGCTGCAGCAAAAACACGACCGCCGCGGCATGGATTTGATTTATGCTTCGGTCGCGCAGGTGATTGCGCGTACTGTGCGTTCGTTCGACGATGCCTATTATCTGGGCAAGGGCGAATATATTCTGGTTTTGAAACATGTGGATTTCATGGATGCCTGTTCGGTCATGGACCGTCTGCGCGGTGAAATCGAAAACAACCCGATTTTTATGCAGTCGGGTGAAAAATTGAAAGTCACCGCATCTTTCGGCATCGCCGAAGCCATCCAGCGGGAAAAGCCCGATGTCTGCGTGGGCTATGCCAAGACGGCCTTGGCTGAATCCAAAAACGCGGGCGGCAACCGCATTTCCGAATACCGCGAAATGTCGGCATTGGCGCAATTCGCCCGCGGCCGTATCAAGGATGACGGCGCTTAAACCGTTTTGTCTTTTCTGTCTTAACCTTCATCCAAAACAAAACCGCCCGCACGGAATTTCCGGTGGGCGGTCAAGCAATAGGCGTCTCTCGTTTTTATTCTTGCTGCCGCTTTGCGGGGCAGGGCGAAAATATTAACGCGGCTTCGGTGCCGGTGTTGCGTTTTTCGCGGGGCAGGCGCCGGCGTCATTTGCTGTCTCGTTGGTGGCGCCTTCCTGCTTTTGCTTCAGCGCGTTTGCGCGGCGCTGGTCTTGCATGCGGTCATATTCCGCTTTTTTAAAAACGAGTTCGAGGCGTTGTTGAAACGCGCGGTCAAAAGAATAGGACATCTGTGTCGCTCCTTGTTTTCAAGTGAGTGCATATGCGAACAATTCGCATAGAGATATTATAGGGTACTTTTGTACCCCAGTCAAATATATTACGAAAAACAAAAGCGAATATTTCGGGGGCTGGTTTTTGAACGGTTATTTAAGTATCTGCTTTTAAACGCAAAAATTATTTTTCCGACGGCGCTGGAAAGGTTTTGTTAACCAGTTTTTTGTTATTTACGTGCTACCAGAAAAGGTAGGTGTTTGGTGCGTTTCACAGTGGCCCGTCAATATATGAACA
>JAVEWI010000309.1:0-2839 GCA_034004625.1 Bdellovibrionales bacterium | reverse complement strand
GGCCACACGCGATGGTTGGGCGAAATTGATGCAGCAAGTAGGCGTCAAGGGCATCCACATTGCCGAACGCGATACCCAGCGCAGCAAAAACCCCAAGAAAATGGGCGTTTTTGTGAATACTTGGTCGGTCGAAGGTTTCATTTCCGAAGGCCTGCAACCTGCCGAACTGGGCTGGGGCAGCCATGAAAAATGGTTCCCGACCACGGGCCACCGCCATGCAACGGGATGCAAATCCGCGATTTACCTGATGCAGCCGGGCGGCAATACGCGCGTGCAAAGCTGGTGCCCGACGCCGGGTCCGCAATACGCGTTTTTGGTCACGCATAACGAAGCGATCTCGATCTCGGATTATTTCACCGTGGGCACGGGCGACAATCCGGATTACCGCCCGACGTGCCATTATGCCTATCACCCGTCGAACGATGCGGTTTTGTCCGTGCATGAAATGTTTGGCAGCAGCGGCAATCCGCAAAAAATCCACCACATTCTGGAAGAACACGAAATTGTGGACGGGGCGGATGAATTGGGCGTGCTGCTCTATGGCCATGCGAAAAACGCCTATTGGTACGGTTCACAATTGACGATAGAAGAAGCGCGCGAACTGGCGCCCTATCAAAACGCAACGGGTTTGCAGGTTACGTCTGCCGTTTTGGCGGGCATGGTCTGGGCGCTTGAAAATCCGGAACGCGGCATTGTCGAAACGGACGAGATGGATTTCCAGCGTTGCCTTGACGTGCAAAAACAATATCTGGGCGGCATCAACGGGTATTACACGGATTGGACGCCGCTTAAAAACCGTCCGGGCCTGTTCCCCGAAGACATTGATACGGATAATCCGTGGCAATTCCGCAATATTCTGGTGCGTTAATTTGCGCCATGCGTAAATAAAAAAACCGCGCCGGTTTACTGGCGCGTTTTTTTTATGCGTGGAATTGTTTTTATTCCGGTTTTTTGGGGGCGCGGGCCAAAATAAAATCACCGATGCACAAAGGCAGCGCGGCAATGATGCGCGACAAAATCAGCATGGGCAGGGGGAAGGCAATGCGGGCGCGGTTTTTCTCTACGCCTTTTTTGATCCGTGCCGCGGCGCTGTCGGCGGTCAGCAAAAACGGCATGCTGAAATTATTCACATCGGTCAGCGGCGTTTTGATGAAACCCGGGAAAATCACCGATACCTTGACGCCATCGGGCGCCAGCAGCGGGCGCAGCGCTTCGCCCAGCGCGCGCACCGCCATTTTGCTGGTGCTATAGGCGGGGGCATTGGGCATGCCGCGCCATCCGGCCATGGAGCTCATCAATACCAGATGCCCGTTTTTGCGTGCCTTCATGCGGTCAATCAACGGCATGACGGTATGCAGCGTGCCGTCCAGATTGGTTTGCATGATGCCGTAAAAACCCGCCCCGCCGCTGCTGCCGCCGGAAATGCCGGCATTGGCAATGGCGATATCAATCGGGTGGGCGTCATCCCATTTTTCGACCTGTTCGCAAAATGCCAGACGGTCGGTGACGGGTACGGTGCTGATCTCCACATCCGCGCCGCGGGTGCGGCAATCGCTGGCCACCCGTTCCAGCCGCGTCAGATCGCGTCCGGTCAGCAAAAGCCGCACACCCTGCGCCGCATAGGCAAGGGCGAGGGCAAAGCCGATACCGCTCGATGCGCCGGTGATCAGGACGGTTTGTTTATTTGTCATATCATAAATCTTTCTGGCAAAGGGAGGGCGTGTGCGCTTGTATCCGGCGGGGGTGCGGGTTATAAAAAGGCTTCACAAGATTCTCACAGCGCAAGTGTAAAAGAAAAATGATGGCAGCAGCAAGCATCACGACATTCCCCGCACCCGAAGCGTCGCCGCTCAAACGCAGGGGGATCATGCTGGTGCTGGCATCGCCGCCCGGTGGTGGAAAAACCACGGTCAGCCGCGCCATTGCTGAACAAGACACGCAAACCACCATTTCCGTTTCCGCCACCACCCGCGCCATGCGCCCGGGCGAAGTTGACGGCACGCATTATTATTTTGTCACCCGCGATAATTTCGAAGAGCAAATCGCCAAGGGCGACATGCTGGAACACGCGCTGGTCTATAACAACTACCTCTACGGCACGCCGCGCGCGCCGGTGGAACAGGCGCTTAGCGAAGGGCGCGATGTTTTGTTTGATATCGACTGGCAGGGCAACCGCAAGCTGAACGAAACCGCGCCCGATGACGTGGTTTCCGTTTTTTTGCTGCCCCCGTCATGGAAAACGCTGGCCGACCGTTTGCATGGACGCAAACAGGACAGCGAAGAAGAAATCGAACGCCGCCTTGGCAAAGCACGCGACGAAATTTCGCATTACGGTGAATTTGATTACGTCATCGTGAACAATGACCTGCAAGATACGATTACGCAGGTACGCGCCATTTTGGAAGCCGAGCGCAGCCGCCGCCAACGCCTGACGGATGTCGAGGCCTTTGTCGCAACGCTGAAGCCCTAAGGCTTTCCGGATTTAAAAAAGCGGCGCCTGTTTGGGCGCCGTTTTTTATGAGTCGTTTGTGTGGGCGATTTTTGTTTATACGCCGCCGTCTGTTTTGCGCGGGGACATGGTTTCCAGCACGCCTGCCATGCGTACAAATCCCTGAATGTCGATTTCTTCGGCGCGGGCGGTGCCGGCAATGCACGCATCATCCAGCAGTTTTGTTTCATCTACGCCCAGCGATTTCAAGCTTTGGCGCAGCATTTTGCGGCGCTGGCCAATTGCGGCAGCGGTCAGTTTTTCCATCGTGCGCGGGTTGAGGGTATCGCTGCGGTCTGTGCGCGGCACGATATGCACCACGCTGGAGGTCTCCTTGGGCGGCGGGGTGAA
>JAVEWI010000308.1:0-2848 GCA_034004625.1 Bdellovibrionales bacterium | reverse complement strand
CGCTATCGCCTGCGGAGTGCCACAAGGATGTGTGGATGTAGGTATCATCCGTGCCGCTGCGGCGTGTAGTGCTGCCATATCCGGGGGCTGTTGTATTGCGACGTTTGCGCTTTGCCGTTTCGCGGGCTGTTTCACGGGCGGTGTCGTTTCGGACGATCTCGCGCGCTCTTTCCCGGTCTTCTTTGCTATGCGCGGATACGCGGTTCATGCGTTCTGCAAGGCTTTGGTTGTTTTGCTCCGGTGCAGCTTCGCTGCGGCCAGAAACGCGGGAGAAGATTTTTTTAAGCCAGTTGGTCATACAGTTTCCTTTGGTTGTTTACACTTTGTGCGCCGCCGGATTGTTTGTTCCCTTGTGCCCACAATCAAAGCCTAGGGGTACATATGCACCGCGTCCAATGAAAAATATTAACATGCTGAATTTAAATGATTTTTTGTCACTTATGCTCGGAATCGGCTTAAAAAAACGGGGCCGATTTTTACACGCGGGCAAGCAGCAGCCCCCTTGACCCAGCCCCTGCGCAGTCGCTAGGTTGTGCCCACGACCGAAACTATTAGTGTGTGCCCACGACCGAAACTATTAGTGTGTGCTCCACAAGCAAAACAATTACGTTGTGCCCTACAGCAAAAACGAAAAACATCAAACGCCGCATGACCGACGATAACAAAAACAAACCGCAAAACCGCACCGCGCAAAAAAATGCCGCGCGTGCCGATGCGCTGCGTGCGAATTTGATGAAGCGCAAACAACAATCGCGCGACCGCAACGCCAAACCCGTAACAGACAAAAACCAGAAGGAAGATTAACCATGCCCATCATGCCCGACAGCTGGATCCGCGAACAAGCGCTCAACAACGGCATGATCAAGCCGTTCGAAGAACGCCTGAAACGCGACGGCGTGATTTCATACGGCCTGTCTTCTTACGGTTATGATTGCCGCCTGTCCGATGAATTCATGATTTTCACCAACGTGGACAACGCGATTGTTGACCCGAAGAATTTCAGCAACGACAGCTTCGTCACGCGCAAAACAGATATTTGCGTGATCCCGCCCAATTCTTTCGTGCTGTGCCGCACGGTGGAAACGTTCAAAATCCCGCGTGATGTATTGGTGGTCTGCCTTGGCAAAAGCACCTATGCCCGCTGCGGCCTGATTGTGAACGTCACACCGCTGGAACCGGAATGGGAAGGTCAGGTCACGCTGGAAATTTCCAACACCACGCCCCTGCCCGCCAAAGTTTATGCGAACGAAGGCATCGCGCAATTCCTGTTTTTCCAGGGCGCCACGCCGTGCGAAGTATCCTATGCCGACCGCGCCGGCAAATACATGAAACAGGAAGGCGTCACTTTGCCCAAAATGTAATGGGGCCCAAAATGTAATGGGGCCCAAAATATAATGGGGCTCAAAATGTAAAAATATTGCGGATGTAAACACCGCAAAAATACGGATTAAAAAGGCGGCGTCAGGAAGGTTTGCTCAAACCACCCGGCCCGCCTTTTTTCCTGTCCGTTTTCTGCGCGCCTGCGCCGTCATAGGCAGGAGGTTTTCCGCCCAGACGTTCCAACATTTCGCGCGCTTCGCCAATGGATTCCTGCCGCGGAATTTCATCAAACGGCATGACCAGCATGGTGCTGCCCTGTTTCACATCGGGGTCGCGGAAAATCACCTGCTGCGTCCAGAAATTGAACGTCATGGTCAGGCCTTTTTCTTTCACATCCACGCTGAAATCGCTCATCTTCACATAGCGGTTGTGGTCAACCGGCGGTGGCGGCGGTGGCGGTGGCGGCGGCGGTTCATAGCCGGGCTGGAACAAAATCAGGTAATCCGCCATTTCGGCTTTGCTGTTTTTTTCCTTGGCTGCCCGCGCATGGTCATAGGCAATCAAACCCGAAGCATCCGCAATTTGCGTATCCGCGTCATGTTTGACCAGCAGCATCTTGACGGCTTCCATATGCTCGCCCTTTGCCGCGCGGATCAGGGGCGTTTCGCCTTTGTCATTCGCGGCGTTTTTATTGGCGCCCGCCGTTATCAATACATCCATGCAGCGCGCATGGCCTTCGCCCGCCGCAGCCAGAAGCGCACGGTCGAGCAAATCCTGATCCAGTTTTTCAGCGCCGGTTTTCTCGCGGATTTTGCGCAGGATGGTTTGCATCATGCCGGTGGCGCCGGTTTGCGCGGCGCTTTCCAGCGGCGAACGCCCCATGCCGTCGGCAGTCATCACATTCGCGCCTTTGTCCAGCAAACGGCGGGCAATATCCCCGTTTTTATTGCCGATGGCGGCATGCAGCAAGGAACGCCCGCGCATCTGCGCATCGATATTGAAATCATCCCGCGCCATCAGTAAATCCAGCGCAGCGCTATTGTCGCGCGTCACGGCGGTCAGGGCCGGAAGGAACCCCTCGCCCTGCCCCACATGCACATCCGGCACGCGTTCCAAAACAGGGCGCAATACCTGCGCGGGGGCATAACGGTCAATCAATTCGCGCAGAAACACCATGATCTGCATGCTGTCGCGGTCACCTGCAACCGGCGTGGGCATCCTGTCCAACACCTGCGGCACCAACATCATTTGCACTGTATGCCATTGTTTTTCGCTCATCGCGCGCGACAAAGGCGTGGTGCCGTTTTTGTTGGCAGCCAGAACGTCGCCGCCTTTTTCCAGCATTTTTTCGATGATTTCGCGGTGCGAACGACCGCAGGCATGCGCCAAAGGCGTTTGCCCCGTGCTGTCCGGCGTATTGGGATTGGCGCCGTAATCCAGCAAAGCCATGCAGCGCGTGCGCGCCTCGCTGCCGTAATAATGGTCGGCGGCCCAGCTGAGCACACAAACCTCGCCCTCCGGCACTTTC
>JAVEWI010000012.1:0-13105 GCA_034004625.1 Bdellovibrionales bacterium | reverse complement strand
GGATCGACCACGGTGCCCGCGCATACGCTCTATGACATCGTGCGTAAATTGCCCGATGGCTCCGCGATTGAAATCACCAGCGGTGCTAATGACACGACACTGCAGGTCAAGGCGGGAAAATCCACTTTCCGCCTCGGCTGCCTGCCGACCGAAGATTTCCCGCGCATGGGCAGCGCCGATAAGTTTTCCTACAGCTTCAAACTGCCCGCAGGCGATCTGCGCACGCTGATCGACCGTACGCGTTTTGCGATTTCGAACGAAGAAACGCGTTATTACCTGAACGGTATTTACCTGCACGCGACAGAAAACGAAGGCGTTGCTGTTTTGCGTGCGGTTGCAACCGACGGCCACCGCCTGGCACGGTTTGAAATGCCGCTGCCTGAAGGCGCACGCGATATGCCCGGTGTGATTATCCCGCGCAAGGCGATCAACGAAATCCGCAAGCTGATTGACGAAGCGGGCGACAGTATCGAAATCAGCCTGACGGATAACAAGCTGAAATTCAGCTTTGACCACATCACCCTGACGACCAAGCTGATTGACGGTACCTTCCCCGATTACGAACGCGTCATTCCCAAAAACAATGACAAGGTTCTGGAAGTAAACCCGAGCCTTTTGGGCAGTGCGGTTGACCGTGTATCGACAATCTCCAGCGAAAAATCCCGCGCGGTAAAACTGACGCTGGGCGGCAAGACCATGACGCTTTCGGCGAATTCGCCGGACAGCGGATCGGCTTCCGAAGAAATCGAAATCCATTTCAACGCAGGCCCGATGGAAATCGGTTTTAACTCTGCCTACTTGATGGATGTGACCAAACAGATCGAAGGCGACGGTTGCCGTATGTCTTTGTCAGATCCCGCATCGCCAACGATTATTCAAGATGCCAGCGATACGTCTTCGCTTTATGTCCTGATGCCGATGCGCGTTTGATGTATAAATGATATTTTGCATTTAACGCTGTAAAATAAGGCGTTTTATGCAGATAAAAAAAGCGGTGCTGTTTGGCGCCGCTTTTTTTATTGGCCTTGGCTGTGTTCAGGCATATCAGAAACATCTGCTTGTGCTGTTGTTTTATGCCGCGCGATGAAATATGTGACAGTCGTTTTCAGGCAACATAAGATCACCGCGCCCCGAATGGGGTTGCCTGTTTTCATGCCGATAAAAACGCCTAAAAAAGCGCTGGTAAAAAGAATGCCTAGGTCTTTGTAGGCATCCAACATGACGTGCGGTTCATCATGCCGGTATCGCCGTGGTAAAATAAAATCGGTTATAAAAACAAAACATCGCCAGGTCATCACAATCGGCAACATGGCAAAAAACGGCATGTTTTCGATGACAACGATCATGGGGATCATGGGGCTGGTCAAATTTCGCGTGGGGGTGCCTTCCGGCAAAAAGGCCCCGATCATGAAACACAGCATGACCAGAAAAAAACCGAAGTGCAGAAAAAAGAAAAAACCGGAAAGGAGCTGGCCCATGCCGGTCAAAGGTTTGCCAAGAGAGAATGCGTATAAGGCGTTAATGGCCAAAGACAACAGGGTAAAAAAACCGGCGGCGATAAGCTCCAGCCAGTAAAAAGCCAGAACGTCAAAAGGCCGCCACATCCCGTCAATCACCAATACAAGGGGAAACAGGTTAAATAAAATCAGCAGCACATCACGCAGGCGTAAAGACGACATGGCGTGGATCATAAAATAAAAAGGGCGGCTGTGAAAGCCGCCCTTTTAAAGAACCCATATCAAAGGGATTAAAGGTCGAAATCGTTACCACGGCGTCCGAAGTCAACTTTGCGCGGGGGCAGGTTGGGGTAGAGGCGGGCACCTTCCAGTGCGCCATCGGTATAGCTTTTGCTTCCATCGACAATCAAAACGGCAGGCATGCCAAGACCGCCGCTGCCTTTGGTCTCTTCTGCGGTGACGCCGATCAGCTTCAGCGAAACGTCAAGTTCACGGGCCGCTTCGTGCAATTTGATATAACCGGGCAACTCGTTGATGTCCGCGGCGGCAAATTCGGTGAAGGTTGTCGAAATCGGCAGGCCGAATTTTTTGATCGGGCTATAGAGGGATTCACCATTGGGGCCAATTTGTGTCAGCGCATCGATAATCATCGGGTTGCGGTTTTCCGGCTTGCGGTCGGTTTCGGCCTTCACGGCGTTTTCGAAATTGTTGATTTCGCCTTCCATGATTTTCGGCAGGCGGGGGGCCATGGCGTTGAAAATTTCATCCAGCTTTTTCAGCTGCAATTCGGGACGGCGCGGATCTTCCAGCGCGGGTTCAATCAGGGCGCGGATGCGGGCGCCAACGGATTCCGGTTTTTTGTTTTCTTCTGACATGCGTATGCTCCGGCGGATTGTTCTTGGACGTCTTTGGCAAAGCCTGTGTTTTGATCTCAGAAGTATATACGTTTTCATATTTTTAATAAATTGTTAATTTTATTTCCGCTTCATTACATGAAATTTTATTTCAAAATATGCTTTGAAATTGGCTTTTCCCTTTGAAAACATTATAAACAGAAAGGGGAAGAAAACCGTGCCGCTTTGCCTGCAAAAGATCAGCTTAACAAATTTCCGTAACTACGAGGCGCTGCGACTCGAAGTTGGTACGGCGCGCCAAATCGTGCTTTGGGGGGCCAATGGTGCGGGCAAAACCAATATTCTGGAGGCTGTCAGCCTGCTCACCCCGGGCAAAGGCTTGCGCGGTGCGGCGCTTGATGAACTGACCAGCCGCACGGCGGTCATGGCGGGCGGTCATCCACCCCTTTGGGCTGTGGCGGCTGAACTTGAAAGCGCCAGCGGCTTGCCCTTGCGTCTGGGTACCGGGCTTGACCGTCCGCGCGGAGATGCCGCCGCACGGCGGGTGATCCGCCTTGACGGTAAAGAAGTCAAAGGCCAGCGCCATTTATCCGAACATGTGGCGGCAGTGTGGCTTACGCCGCAGATGGACCGCATTTTTCTGGAAGGCGCGGCCGCGCGGCGCAAATTCCTCGACCGGCTTGTTTTTGCCTATGCACCTGACCATGTCACACATCTCAACCGCTATGATAAAAATCTGCGGGAACGGCTGCGTTTACTGACAGCCCATGCCACGCCGGACCCGCTATGGCTTAATACGCTTGAAACGCAAATCGCAGGCGACGCGGTTTCAATCGCCGCGGCGCGTGCGCATTTGCTGGTGCGGCTGGGGTATCATCTTGGCGTTTTATCATCGCAGCAAAATCTCTTTCCCGCCCCGCGCGCGGAAATTATATGTGCCGTAGCGGCGGCCTTGCAATCTGCCCCTGCATTGGCGGTAGAGCAGGATATTGCAGAAAAGCTGCGCCGCGCCCGCGCGGTGGATGCGGCGGCAGGCCGCGCCACAGTCGGGGCGCACCGCGCGGATTTCGCCGTGACCTATGCCGCCAAAAACATGCCGGCAGATCAATGTTCGACGGGCGAACAAAAAGGATTGTTGCTTTCCATCGTTCTTGCGCATGCGCGTATGATGCAGGCGGAGAAAGGTTTTGTTCCGCTTCTCTTGCTGGACGAAGTTGCGGCGCATCTGGACGATGCGCGGCGTTTGCAATTGTTCGGGCATTTGGAATCCCTGGGCGGCCAGGTCTGGCTGACAGGAACGGATGCCGGATTGTTTGCGCCGTTATCGGGTGCCGCTGTTTTTAAAATCGACCGTGCGCAGGCCATCATGCAGCCCCGCATTATACAAGGGGCAGGTTTGCCGTGATCGCAGATATGGCTGGATTTTCCGGTGCCGGTTTTGAAAGTTTTATGATTTCCGGACATGGCTGGGCGTGGTTCTCCCTTGTCTCTGCCGTTTTTTCTGCCGGTTTTTATTTGGTGAACCAATATTGGCGCATGCCGGGCGACATGTTGGTCTTTACCATGCGCGTCATGATTGTTTTGCTGATGACGCCTTTTGTGCAAACGTTGACGTGGCCTGACAATCCTATGTTTTACGCGACGGTTTTGTTGACCGTTGCGGTGGGGACCAGTTCGGATGTGCGCACATTCAACGCCAGCGCGAAATTTGGTGCAGGTATGGTATCGCGCCTGATGCCGGTGACGGTTTTAATATCGTTTTTCCTGTGGTTTTTTATACGGCCTTCGCTTTTGTTTGAATATCTGGCCCATCCGTTTTTAACGCTGGGTATTCTGGTATCGCTCGGTGCCTGTGTTTATTTCGCCATGCGTTTGAACCGCTGCGACGTCTCGCGCAGTGCGATGCTTTTTATGGCGCCGGCGCTGGCGGGCTATACAATCACAACGGTTTTGAATAAATACGCTATGGATTTCGGCGTCGGCGCAGAAGATTTTTCAGGCGTGGTTTTCGGATATATGTATGTGCAGTCGTTGATTGCCCTTGTGCTTGTCGGGCCATATATTTTGTGGAAACGCCGCGTGCGGCCTGTACCCTTGGTGCAAACGGTGCCGGTTGTGGCGCCTGTGGCCGCTTATCGTCTGACACCGCTCTTGATGGCGGCGGGTGCGGCAGCCACGGTATGGATAGCGCAAATGGATTATAAAAACTATGCCATGGCTTATTCCGAAAGCCCGTCTTAACAGGCAGCCATCAATTTGACAGCGCCAGTCATGATTGCGCTTGTGTACCGTATGGTCGGCCACCGTGAAGAAACAGATGTGCGTGCCGGTATGGGGATTGTGGTGGCGGCCCTGCTGTTGGTAATTGTGACGGCATTCAAATAAAAAACCGCCCTTTATACGAGCGGTTTTTTTAAGCAGGCGAATGTGGTTTAGCCCAGCATAAATTTTTTGCCGATACGCCATTTGCCGTCCGCGTCCTTTTCAATACGTGCATTGACGCGGTTCATTTTCACATTTGGCGTGTGCATAATGCCCGGCCAGTCAAGGCGCAGGGTCAGCCCGGCTTTTTTTGCAGTTTCTTTCATGCCGGTAATCAGCGGGTCTTTGGGATCTGCCAGTTCGATCTGGGTATGGGGGTAGGTGTCTTCGCCAATTTTGATGTCGATCTTTTTTTCCGTCATGCGGATTTCCCGACCGGCGAATTTGTTGAAAATGTGGCTGACGTCTGCGTTTGGCCTGCGAAGCATGAATTTGTATCCTTTAACCAATGTTGAACGTGGCGCCGATGCGCCATGCGCCGTCAGCAGCTTTGATGACATGTGCGTTCACGCGGTCTGCGCGCAGGTCACGGGTCATGACTTTACCGGGCCAGCACAGGCGCAGTTTCAAACCGTGCTTTTCCGCCTCCTGCTGCATTTCTGCAATCAAGGGGTGCTGGCTGTCTTCCGGTACGGCGTATTGCCCTTTATGGGGCGGTTTTGCGGCCATTTCCCGCATGGGAAATTCTTTTCCGGCAAAACGGTTGAATAAGGGGCCGACATCACGCTGCATGTTGGGGCCTTGTTTGGGACTATATGGCGCCAGACTACGTTTTTTTGCCGGAAGGGACAAGTTGGCGGGATTTTTATGTGTCTATGACAAATAAATAGCAAGTTTCTTGCGTGATGCAGCAGGGAAAAAACAGGGCGGCGCGGTTGTGCTGAAATTGCATCTAAAACTTTGATTTTTTTCAAAATTAAAGGCATAATAGGCCATAATTTTTCTGCCAGAATTTGCGCATGTTATGAACAAAGAATCATGCCCGCATGACAAAGGATAACGACATGACCGAGACCGCGATCAAGCCTGACAAACAGGCTGCAGCCCAGGATTACGGTGCGGATTCCATTAAAGTTCTCAAAGGCCTTGATGCCGTTCGCAAACGTCCCGGTATGTATATCGGGGATACCGATGACGGTACCGGTTTGCACCACATGGTGTACGAAGTTGTCGATAACTCGATCGACGAAGCGCTCGCCGGTTATTGCGACGGTGTTGATGTCACGTTGAACGCCGATGGTTCGGTTTCCGTGCGCGACAACGGGCGCGGTATTCCCGTGCAAATCCACAAAGAAGAAGGCGTCAGCGCGGCAGAGGTTATCATGACCCAGCTGCATGCCGGCGGTAAGTTTGACCAGAATTCCTACAAAGTATCCGGCGGTTTGCACGGTGTGGGCGTTTCTGTTGTAAACGCGCTGTCCAAGACGCTCGACCTGCGCATTTGGCGCGATGGCAAAGAATGGCATATGCGTTTTATCCATGGCGTAGCGGAAGCGCCGCTGAAACCCGTGGCGGATTGCCCTGCGGATAAAAGCGGTACCGAAGTGACCTTCATGCCGTCCGAAGAAACCTTCACCATGACGGAATTCAATTTCACGACGCTGGAACACCGCCTGCGCGAATTGGCGTTTTTGAATTCGGGTGTTCGCCTGACGCTGGTTGATAACCGCAAAAAAGAATCCAAACGCGTTGAATTCCAGTACGAAGGCGGTCTTGTCGCTTTTGTCGGTTTTCTTGACCGCTCCAAAAATGTGCTGCACAAACCTGCCATTTACGTGAAGGGCGAGCAGGACGGTATTACGGTCGAAGTTGCCATGGAATGGACAGACGCCTATCACGAAGATACCGTCTGCTTCACCAATAACATCCCGCAGCGCGATGGCGGTACGCACCTGTCCGGTTTCCGTGCGGCACTGACCCGCACGATCAATGCTTATGCCGACCGTACGGGGCTTTTGAAAAAAGAAAAAGTCGATTTGAACGGCGAAGACATGCGCGAAGGTTTGACCTGCGTTGTGTCGGTGAAGGTGCCCGATCCGAAATTCTCCAGCCAGACAAAAGACAAACTGGTTTCCAGTGAAGTCAAGCCCGTAGTCGAAGGCGTCCTGGGCCAGCAATTGGCAGACTGGTTTGAAGAAAACCCCGGCGAAGCAAAAAAGGTCGTGGGCAAGATTGTCGAAGCCGCTACGGCACGTGAAGCCGCGCGTAAGGCGCGCGAACTGACCCGCCGCAAAGGCGTTCTGGATATATCATCCCTGCCCGGTAAATTGGCGGATTGTTCGGAAAAAGACCCCGCCCTCAGCGAGCTTTTTATTGTGGAAGGGGATTCCGCGGGCGGTTCTGCCAAACAGGCACGTAACCGTAAAAATCAGGCTATCCTGCCGCTGCGCGGTAAAATTCTGAACGTAGAGCGTGCACGGTTTGACCGCATGTTGTCTTCTGCCGAAATCGGCACCTTGATCACCGCGCTTGGCACGGGTATCGGACGTGATGAATTCAGCGCGGATAAACTGCGTTATCACAAAATCATTATCATGACTGACGCGGACGTTGACGGGTCCCATATTCGTACGCTGCTTTTGACGTTCTTCTACCGCCAGATGGTGGATGTGATTAACCGCGGGCATTTGTATATCGCCCAGCCGCCGCTTTATAAAGTCAAACGCGGCAAGGGCAATGAACGCTACGTGAAAAACGATGACGATCTGGAAGAATATCTGATCGACAGCGCAATCGAAGATTTGCGTTTCCGGGTTTCAACCGGTGACATTGTTACCGGCGCGGATTTGAAAAACACGCTGGGTCTGGCGCGCAGTCTGCGCCAGCATCTGGAACCTTTGATTGACCGCATCGGTCATCAACATGTGGTCGAACAGCTGGCAGCGGCAGGGGGGTTTGATGCTGAATCCCGCACGCAGACGGCGGCAGATAAAACGGCAGAACGCTTGAACGCTGTATCGCCGATTTATGAACGTGGCTGGAAAGGCCAGATTTTGGAATCGGGCTCTTTTGTTTTCAGCAAAACCGTGCGCGGTGTTGAGACGCGTATCGAAGTTTCTGCCGAGCACCTGAACGGCCATGACGGGCAGCGCATTGCCAAGGCGAATGATTTCTTCACCGAATTCTTCCCCGCATCCGGCATGCTGCTGGCAAATGAAGGCAAGGATATGGTCGTGCATGGCCCCTATGACCTTTACACAAAAATTATCGAAGTTGCCAAAAAAGGCCTGACCATCCAGCGCTACAAAGGTCTTGGTGAGATGAACGCGGATCAATTGTGGGAAACCACGCTGGATCCGGAAACGCGTTCGCTTTTGCAGGTGCGTATCGACAAAGACGATATGGCTTCCGAAATCTTCTCTACCCTTATGGGGGATATTGTCGAGCCGCGGCGCGATTTCATTCAAGAACATGCGCTGGAAGTACAAAACCTCGACGCGTAAAGATGAGATCGTGCGGTCGCGGCTCGCCACATATATTGGGCGGCGCAGCCGCCTGCCGCGGCGCGATTTCATTCAAGAACACGCGCTGGAAGTACAAAACCTCGACGCGTAAAGATGAGATCGTGCGGTCGCGGCTCGCCACATATATTGGGCGGCGCAGCCGCCGGCCGCGGCGTGATTTCATTCAAGAACATGCGCTGGAAGTGCAAACTTCGGTGCGTAAAAAAATCCCTGCCTAGCCTTTTTGCGCTCTGTCCTCATTTTTGGGGACGGGAGATTTAGGCGGTTTTAAAAATCCGCTTTGGGGGCTGCACCTGCTACAGCGGCTTCTGCGGGTTTGATGCGTTGGTGCGCGGCCTGAATAAGGCTATCCAGTCCGCGGCTTCGCAGGCCGAGTTTCCCTGCCGCCTGTTGCAGCGCATCCAGCAAATCTGTTTTCAGCCCGTTGACCTCAGCTGACAGATTGCCACGCTGTGCCTGCATGCGCGATGAAGCCTCCGAAAATTTCCGGTTATTCGTCTGTGCGTATTCAGGCCCGAATTTGGTGAAAGCTACGTCAGCAATGGTATCGAAAACAGGTGCATCCGGCTTTATCCGCGCCAGCGCCAGATTAAACTCATCAAGCGCGGCGCCTGCCTGGCGTATATCGCGCTCACTGTTCTGGCTGCGCTGCAGTGCGTTGAAATAATATTTATTATTGGCCCATTGGATATTGTTCGTGCTTTGCGCGCAGGAAAGAATGGCGATTTCACTTTTACTGCGTGCCTTGCTGCCGGTATCCAGTGCGTCTTGCAGTTTTGAAATATGCGCAGCCTGATCCGGCGCGGCTTTGGCGAGGGCGGGGACAATGGCTTCGGTCAATTTCACCGTTGTTTGCACAATGAAAAGGTCGAGGTTGAATTGCCCGCGTTGCATGTCGAGTTGGGCAAGGCTCTTTTTGTAATAAAGAGCCGGCGCCTTGACCGCAAAGGCGAATGCTTTGCGCAAATAGCCATTACCGCGCGCAATGACGCCGCCAGCCGGTACGGGGGCTTTCAGTTTTTCGATGTGCTCGTTTATTTTTAAAAAGGCGGCGCGGCCTTCCACGGCTTTTTGCTGCAGAGGGCCGATTCTTTCATGCCATTGATCTATAACGTTATGTACGTTCTCCATGTGGCCTGCCTGCGGCTTGTCTTTACCGTAGTATAAGCGGATGGGGTAAATGATATGTTAATAGGTGGCTTGTTAAGGCTTGGGCCACTTGCAGAAGGGCGTCACTGAAAGACTGGCGTTTTTATAGCGCAGATCTTCGGTGACTTCGGCGCCCAGCCATGCAGGGCGGTCAAAGGCCTCTGCGCTATGTGACAATTCAATTTCCGCCACGGTCAGGCCGCTGTTTTCACCGGAAAAAACATCGACTTCAAAAACTTTGCCTGCATGCGGCACGCGGTAACGCGTTTTATCAATCACGCCGGGCAGGCAAATTTTCAGCAAAGCTTCCGCATCGGTTTTGGGAATGGCGTATTCAAATTCTGGTGTTTCCAGCGGGGCGTTCTGGGGCGGCTGACCTTTGATGGTCAGGAATGCTTTTTCCCCTGCAATGCGCACACGCACCGTGCGTTCGGGTTCGCGCGACAAATAGCCTTGTACATACCGCGTGACATCCTCGGCATTTTGTTTCCAGTCATCGCCGGTCACCAGAAATTTGCGTTCGATTTCTACGCCCATTTATGCTGCCGCAGCCTTGTCTTTGCCTTCAGTCGATTTTTGCACCGCGGCTTCCCCGCGCAAGAAATGCTTGCGGCAGAGGGATACGTACATATCGTTGCCGCCAATGGCAACCTGTGCCCCTTCACGTACGACATCGCCTTTGGCGGTGACGCGGGCTGTATGCGTGGCTTTGCGTCCGCACCAGCAAATGGTTTTGATTTCTTCGAGGTTATCCGCAAAACGCAAAAGCGCTTCGGAGCCGGGAAAAAGTTTTCCCATGAAATCTGTTTTCAATCCGTAGCACATGACGGGGATGTTCAGGTCATCGACCAGACGCGTACAGGCCATGACCTGCTCCAGCGTCAAAAACTGTGCTTCGTCAATCAAAACACAATCAACTTTTTTATCCAGATGCGCTTTTTCGACCAGCGTAAAAACATCGGTTTCCGGGCTGAATGTTTCGGCATGCAAATCCAGTCCGATACGCGCGGTGATTTTACCATTGCCGTAACGGTCATCGATGGTGGCGGTCAAAGCCAGCGGATTCATGCCGCGTTCAAAATAATTGTAATGCGCCTGCAACAGCTGTGTGGACTTGCCCGAATTCATGGCGGCGAATTTGAAATACAGCGATGCCATCGGCGGTTTCTCCGTTTTCTGAATTTTTGACTGCGGTCAGGCATCTTAACAAAGACAAGGCACAGGTTCCAGAGCGTATCTGGAACCTGTATTAAAACGCAATTATCAAACAAGAGATATGGATAGAAATGCGGCGGTTATTTTACCGGCGGGACCTGGTGGACATAAATATCCTGACGGCGGTTGGTCAGGGATTCTGACATGAACGTCATGCGCGGACAGGCATCGGTATAGGCAAGCGAGCCGCCGCCTGCGCGCGTGGCTGGCTGCTGCTGCGTGGGCAGGAAATTCGTTGCTGTGATTTTTCCGGTCTTGGCATCGCGGCGCAAACGTGCCGCAGAGGCGTTCTCGAATTCAAAAACATGCGCGCCGGTACCATCGCTATAAACCGTACCCAGTGTGGCCGCCATATACATTACGCGGTCTTTCATGAAAAGGCTCGCGCCGTTCAGGCTGGTGAATTCGGCGCCGATATCCTTGATGTCGCTGGCGCGCAGGGCAGTGCCCAGATAACGCCAGCTGCGGGCATGGTCGGTCGAGGCCAGCAAGATAACGCGGTCAGGTGTTTCCTTGCCTTGTATGAATGCCGAAAGCGACATGACAAGAACGTTATCTACGTTCACAACGCTGGGGCGTGCATAAAAATATACATCCTCCAGGTCTTTGTGCAGGGTATTGATTTTGGTCGTAATCAATCCGGCATAAGGTTCCGGCGGTGTGCCATCGCTTGCCGAGAACATCCATTCTTCCTTGGACCATTCCTGTACGGCGGGATTGCTGGCATAACGCATGACAATGACGCCGTAAAGACGTGCCAGCGCGGTATTGCCGCCCCAGAAATAACGATAGGCGAAAAGTTTCCATTCACGGCCAGTGTCGGCGGGATCATAAACGATGGACGGGGTTTCCGCACGCCAGAAGCCATCGGCAACAGGTGTTTCGAAATCGGGGCCGATCAGACGATCCTGTCTCTGTTCGATTTTACCGCCCAGAGCTTCCCATGACAGGCAGTTGTAAAGACCCTGTGTCAGCATGACTTCGACGTTCATGCGTCCATCGAATTCGTAAACGATGGTATGCGCCATCACTTTCATTGTGCCGTCAGATGCGACAGAAGGATCGAACACGCCGCCGGATTCACGGGCATTTGTAATACTTGCAATCCGCGGCTGGCGCTGCGGCGGCTCGAACATTGTGACGAGGTAAAGTATGTAGAAGATTACAAAAACGATAAACAGACTGCCGACAAGTACAACAATTTTTAACGGAAAAGGAATTTCGTCAAAAATTTCGCGTGCCGATTTTTTTTGTTCAGGCTGCTCGTTTTCCATGGCGGTATGCTCTGTCAGGCTGCGGGGGGCAGGTCCATTTCAAGGATGGCCATGTTGAAGTCATAGGAAATATCGCCCTCGTCTTCGTCACGGTAAATCACGCCCAGAAATTCATCACCCATCATGACTTCGACGGAATCGCCCGCTTCCTTGCGCGGGGAAAGGCGCAGGTTGCGGTTGCCGAATTTTTCTTGCAGGTATTGCTGCAGGCGGTTGATTTCGGATTTTTGCATGATAGGGCTCTCGCTTCGGCTATGAATGATAATTGCGAACAGTTTACCTTGCGCGCTGTTTGTTTTAAATCCTAAAAACCATGATTGAATGAAAAAAACCATAAGCTTCAACCATATAGGTCAAACAATGTTGACATAAAGCAAAAACAGGCTTTAATGCAACATAACAGACAGAATAAGGAAACCGTCTTTGCCTTTCCCGCAGCGTCCGCAAGATCATCGTCCGGCCTTTGATGCCGCCACTTTGCCGTGGCCCGCCTTGGCGCAGGGTTGCGCGGCGGGTGATGCTTCGGTTTTCGATGCGCTGTGGCAAAATCACAAGCGACCTGAACAGGCGCGGGCGGCTTTGGCACGTACGGTTTTTGCCGCGGCCTGCGCCAAAGGGGATGTGACCACGGCAAAGTGGGTGGACGGGCTTTATGCCCTGCATATTGATGCGAAAACGTTGCGCGGCGTCGCGGATCATGTTTTGCGTCTGGGGCCGGATCAGGTCTGGGATTTTATCTGCGGTAAAATAGATACGCATCACGCTGCGGTGGATATATACAAAAGCCTTTTTAAAACAGCAGCGGAACATGCGCCGGCGGCGCGGTTGGAAAAAGTATTCGCGCAAAGTACAGAGGCCTCCGGATATCTTTATGCGGCGGTGCTGGGCGACAATATGCCTGCGCTGACATGGCTTTTGGACAAAGCGGCTTTGGAAAAAAATATCCAGCAGGGTGATCTGGACAAGGCCTTGCTTTTGGCGACAGAACGCGCGCAAACCCCTATGGTATATGCACTTTTGCGTGCAGGCGCAGATGCAGGCGCTTTCGAGGAAGCCGCCATTAAACGTGCGGCGGCGCATAGCGCGGCAGACAACGGGACGCTCATGGAAATTTTGGTGCGTGCCGGTGCGCATCCGGATAAAGCCGCATCGCAGGTACAAAGCCGGAATATTGCAGATCGCTTGATACAGGCAGGTCAGGAAACGCAAAATCATCATGCGCAGGTTCTGGCACAGGCCTGCGGCACGCCGCCCGTGCGCGAAAAATTATGTGCCTATCATCCCGCGCTGGGACATACGGGGCTGCATTACGCGGCGGAAAACCGTGTGCTGCACCATATACCGCGTGCTGTTTTTTCCACAAAGGATCT
>JAVEWI010000307.1:0-2865 GCA_034004625.1 Bdellovibrionales bacterium | reverse complement strand
TCCGAAGGTCCTTATCAATATCTGTATAAAGCGGCCGAGCTGCCGTCCACCACGTCTTTCCGCGAAATTGCCAAGACGCATATGGACGCGCGCCGTATCAATACCAGCCGTTATTTTGAAAGATCTGCCGCATGGATGGAACAAGCCCATGCCGCATAACCACCCACATCACAATATCGACGCTGCGGGCGACGCAACGGTCAAATTGGCGCGCGAGCTGGTAAAAATCCCCAGCATCACCGCCGTCAATCCGGTGGACAAGCCGGCTTCTGCCCGCAGTATCGATGCCATTGCCGACTATGCTGCAAAATCCGGCGCACGGGTTGAGCGCATGGAATACAGCGGCGGGCATCATAAATGGGATTACCCTGTCGAAAACGTTTATCTGGAATGGACGTTTGGCAAGACGGAAGCCAATCAGGCGCAGCCGCCCAAGCATATTTGCTACATCGGGCATCTGGATGTTGTGCCGGTGGGTGACGAAGCCAAATGGACAACCGGCCCGTTTGAAGGCGAAATCAAAGACGGTTATTTGTATGGCCGCGGCGTGACGGATATGAAGGGCAGCGTTGCCGCATTCATTACCGCTGTCGAAGACGTGATGCAAAACCTGAACACACAAAATACTCCCGTGCGTGTCAGCATGATTTTGACAACGGACGAAGAATGGGCCGCCGTGAACGGCACTAAAAAAGTGCTGGAATGGTTGAAACAAGAAGGCCAATCACCCGACGCGTTTATCGTGGGTGAACCCAGTTCGCAAGACGACCTTGGCAGCCATATCAAAATCGGCCGCCGCGGCAGTCTGGTCGGCACATTCAATGTGGCGGGCGTGCAGGGGCATGCGGCTTATCAGGAATTGTTTGAAAATCCCAACCGCGCGCTGGCGTTGGCTGTGGCGATTTTGTCGTCCAAAGAATGGAAAGACGGCAATGCAAATTTCCCCAATACCAATTTTGAAACCGTTGCTTTGAAATCCGGTGATTTCGGCGCCAGTGCGGTTATTCCGGGCAAGGCGGAAGCTTTGTGGAATATCCGTTTTACGCCGTCACAAACGCCGGATAGTCTTGAGGCATGGATCAAAGACGCGCTTGCCAATCCGCCCGCATGGGCGCAGGCGCATCCGGATGCGGACAAGTTGAAAAACATCACCGTGACCGCGAATAAAGATACGGCATCGCAGCCGTATTACAGCGAACCCGCCGGTCTTGCGCAATCTGCCAAAGATGCGGTGAAAACCGTTTTGGGTATGGATGCGAAACTGGATGGCAGTGGCGGTACGACCGATGGCCGTTTTGTATCGAATTATTTTCCGCAGGCGGAAATCATCGAACTTGGCTTGCCGGAACGCGGCGGCGTTGTGTGCAAACACCACAAGCCGGAAGATTATCTTTCCAAAGGCGGCATGCATCAGGTGGACGAACGCGCGGCTGTGGCTGACCTTGTCAACCTGCGCCATATTTTTAAACAAACGATCGTGAATTACGCTGCCAATGAAAACAATCCGGCAGCAGCAGAGAAGGGAGCCCGTACCCATGATGCAAAACACCATTTTGCGCCCCGTCACGGAAAGTGACGCCAGCCAGCTGCGCGATTTGTACAGCTATTCGCTGCAAAAAAACGCGGCGGGTTTTGTGCAAAATCCGGAATTCCATGGCGATATTTTTGCGCGCGCCACGGCGTATCAGGATAATAACGGCTGCATGCTCGGCTTGTTCGCCGAAGACGACCGCACGCTTTTGGGTTTTGGCGGGTTGAAGCCCATGGAAAATAACCGCGTGGAGCTGTGCAACCTGCATGTGCATCCGCATCAACACGGCAAAGGCTACGGCAAATATATTGCCCTGAACCTGATCGACGATGCGCGTGACTTTGGCTATGAAACGCTGGAATTACACGTAACCGCGACGCAAAATGCGGCCATCGGCCTTTATAAACGTCTGGGTTTCAACGAAACCGGCCGTAAAAATTATGACATTGCCGGCGCAAGCTATGATACAATCTTTATGGAGCTTGGGATCGGTTGAAGTGTTGCCGCCAATGGCTCTGATTGATTTTTTACAGGGATTGCGGCCATGACGACAGCTTTCAAATCAAAATTCTATACGCCGCCCGAAGGTGGCATGAAAATGTCGCATGTTTTGAATCCTCTGCAACATCTTCCCATTGTTGACGGTTTGTACCGCGACAAAACCGGTGAAAACATCGGCGTGAAATCGCGCATTGCTGGCGGCATGCTGTGGGGCGGCATTATTACCGCAGGTCTTGGCGGCGCGGCGCTTGCCGGTGCAGCGATCAGCGGCGGCGCAAGTCTGGCCGATGCCGAAGTCGAAAGACGCACGGGCAAAGACATTGGCGCGCATATCGTATCCAAAATCAAAACGCCCGTAGTGGCACAGCCACAAGTACCCGCGGCGCCTAAACGTCCTGCCATGCGCGTTTAAAATACGCCAACCGGCATGCAGATACTTCAGAACTTCATGGAAAAAATCGCATCGAGACAGATGCCGCGCAAGCCGGAAGAACTTGGTGATGCGCTGGCTTTGCGTACTGAATGGAAACCATTCAATAAAGCCACAGCGAATTTTAACGCGCATAAATTGGTCGATAATCCGGGATACGGAATTTTTTACAAACCGACGTTTTCTTTTTATTTTCTGGGCGGCGTTTTTTTGCTGGTCGGCATTGCGGTCATTGTGGCCGCTGCGGTATCCGTTGCGAAATCCGGTGATATTTTGGCCAAGGATAGCGGTCTGCTGATTTTATTTGGCGGCGTGTTTAGCGGCATTGGTGCCGGTATATTTAAATTCATGCGCCGGAAACTGATTTTTGACCAAAGCGAAAGATGCATGATTGACTGCGGCC
>JAVEWI010000306.1:0-2866 GCA_034004625.1 Bdellovibrionales bacterium | reverse complement strand
GGTTTCTTTTTGCGCGGGCGCTTGATACACGTATTTCCCGTCCGCATCGAATACCGGCACCAGCAAGTCTTTTTGCACCATATTCGCAGGCGCATTTTTGACATCCGCAAAATTGCGCAGGTTGACCTGTTTGCCATCCGCAGCCAGACCAAGGCGTTCGTCATAGACCACCACCTGCGCCAATTTTCCGTTATCGTCATAAAAACGGCGGGCATTGATACGGCCGGGGTTCGACGATTTTACAGGCGCATGGGCGGCGACTTTCATGACGGGCGTCATCTCTGCCCCCTCCGGCGCGGGTTTGCCGTCTAGCACATCCATATAAAGCGCGGCGGCTTTATACACCAAACCCAGCGGCGGCACGTGCGACCCGCCCGTGCCGATGCCCCATGCGCTGTAAAATGCGCCATCTTCGCGCATTTTTTGCGCCGAATATTCATCAATGCCGTCAGCCGCCGCACAGAAAATGCTGCATTTATCGGCATGTTTCAGCAAATCCGCATCGGTCATTTTTTTGACGGCGGCTGCGTCCAATCCTTCGACAAAGCCTTCTTCGGCAAAGCGGCGCAGCGCCAGTTTGGAATATTTCACAATATCGCCGCTGTCAAAACGCACGCCGTAATGGGCACCGAGGCCTTCGGCGCGGAGTTCCTTGATAACCGTGATGGCATTCTCAAGCCCTTCTACCGGATCATAAGTATCCACCAGCAAAATACCACTTTCCGGATGGGCGAAGGCAAAACTGCGGAAGGCATCGTTTTTCAAAGCCTGTTTCAATTCATCCGTCTTGCCGGTTTTTTGCAAATCCAGAAGATCGCGGTATGTCAGCTCGCCTACCTCCGCGCTATGGGTCATCACCCATGCGTGGTCCATGGTACCGGCAAAGGCCTGCGCGAAAAATTTCGCCGCGGTGCCTGTCGATGTGCTGCTGTATCCGCCCAGACCCAGACTGCGCGAAGCTTCGATCGCGGCGCCAAGACCGGGCCCGCGGCGCAGACCCTGCACGCTGGCGCTGCCTGTGGGCGATCCGTTTTCCATCTCGCGCGACAAAACATCCTGCAGCCGCGCCGCATGCGTGGCATAGGCGCTATGCCCGTTCACAAGACAAAGCGCGACGGATTCCAGCATTTTGACCTGCGCCATCGGGCCTTCTACGCGCAAAACGGGTTCTTGCGGGAAAAACACATGGCCTTCGGGCACGGCGTCGATTTTCAATTTAAATTTCATCTGCGACAAATAATCGACAAATTCATCGGGAAACTGGCGTTCGCCCTTGGGCGTTTTCAAACTGCGCAGGTAATCGGCATCCTGTTTGGTCAGGCCGTGTTCCTGCCAGCGTTTGACGATGTCAATCACGCCTTCCAATCCGGCGGCGACGGTATATCCGCTGCCGCCTGCTTCTTTGCGGCCGAACATGTAAAAAACCGCAGGGTTATCCGCGCGGCCTTCCAGCCAATAGGCATAGGCCGTGGTGAAATGGTATTTATCGGTCATCAGCGGGGTGGTCTGCTCGATACCGTAATTTTGATCAATAAATCCCATGGTCTTTACCTTTATATCCGGCGTTTAATATCTTCACTTTGAGTATATATATCTATTATATGAGCATAATCATGTCAAGTCTATGAATTTTAAATTCTTATATCAATCAAGCTATTGAATTAACGTGATAAAACTAGACTTCCGCCAAACTTCCCTCAAGCCATAAAGAATCACGCCCCCGTTTTTCGACGCTTGAGCGCTATCCCCGCCCGTCGCCTCCCCCCGCTGCCCGCGTCCGCGCCGCTTTGCTTGACAACCTCAGGCTCCGCATGTTTCGATGGGATCATGACATCGAAAAACACATATCGCGCCGCTGTTGCCAGCCGCCCTGTCTTCGCCCCCGCGTGGTGGCGGATCTGACCGCCATTTTTCTGTCTTTTTCACCCCAAAAGTCTTATCCTTGACCCCCGCTTCAGACCCTATGCCGTCTGATGCCACTGCGCGGTAATTTTCTATGAAAATCTTCTCCCACGACACGCCCCTGCCCTATGCCGAAGGTCTCGATTTCCTTGTCGGCGCGCTTGATTGCGCGCGCGGCCTTTATATGGCATCCGATACAGAATATCCGGGACGTTATTCCCGCTGGGACATCGGCTTTGCCGCCCCGCCGGTCGAGGTCAAGGGATATAACGACCGCACCGTTTTCACCGCGCTCAACCCCCGCGGCGAAAAAATCATCGCCCTGCTGGCGGCGTTTTTTGCGGCCGCGCCCGATGCAGCCTTTACCGCCGCACAAGACAGCGCACAAAGCCTGACCTGCCGCATTATTCAAGGCAGCGGCATTTTCAGCGAAGAAAACAGATCGCGCCGTCCATCTGCCCTGTCCCCCCTGCGCCAGATCATAAACGCAGCCGAAAACACCGACAGTTTCGCCGGTTTTTACGGCGCCTTTGCCTATGACCTGCTGTTTTGTTTCAACCCGATTGAATTTAAACATCCGCGTGCCGCGCATGATGCGCTGTTTCATTTGTATTTGCCGGACAGCATTTACCTGCTCGACCGGCGCAAGGAAACATTGGTCCGCCGCGATTACGAATTTGAATATGGCGAAATAAAAACAGCAGGCACCCCGCGCGAAGACCTGCCCGCAGGCAAAGCTCCGATCGCCCCCACAGCCGCGCCCGATATCCGCAGCAATATGGACGATGACGCCTATGCCGCCATGGTCACCCGCGCCAAAGAACACATCCACAAGGGCGATGTATTCGAAGTCGTCCTGAGCCGTATTTTCACCGCCCCCTGCGCCCAGCCGCCGTCACAATTGTTTCACAATATCCGCCGCATCAATCCATCGCCTTATGAATTCCTGATGCAAATGGGGGAT
>JAVEWI010000305.1:0-2884 GCA_034004625.1 Bdellovibrionales bacterium | reverse complement strand
CGACGGCGTTTTCGAAGTTAAATCCACCAACGGCGATACGTTCCTGGGCGGTGAAGACTTTGACCTGCGCATCATCGATT
The DNA here is from genome assembly GCA_034004625.1 of Bdellovibrionales bacterium. Lineage (GTDB taxonomy): Bacteria > Pseudomonadota > Alphaproteobacteria > Micavibrionales > UBA2020 > UBA2020. The sequence continues at coordinate 2,804 of JAVEWI010000305.1, read as the reverse complement.
TCCTGGCCGATGAATTCAAAAAAGAATACGCCATCGACCTGCGTAACGACAAAATCGCCCTGCAACGTATGAAAGACGCTGCGGAAAAGGCGAAAAAAGAATTGTCGTCTTCGATGCAGACCGAAATCAACGAACCGTTCATCACCATGGACGCGTCGGGCCCGAAACACCTGAACGTCAAGCTGACCCGCGCCAAGCTGGAACAGCTGGTCGGTGACATGATTGAAAAAACGCTGGAGCCTTGCAAGGCCGCGCTGCGCGATGCAGGCTTGAAAGCCAGCGACATTGACGAAGTCGTTCTGGTCGGCGGTATGACCCGCATGCCCAAAGTGATCGAAGTTGTTAAAAACTTCTTTGGCAAAGAACCCCACCGCGGCGTGAACCCCGATGAAGTCGTTGCCGACGGCGCGGCCATTCAGGGCGGCGTTCTGGCGGGCGATGTTAAAGACGTCCTGCTGCTGGACGTCACCCCGCTGAGCCTTGGTATCGAAACGCTGGGCGGTGTTTTCACCCGCCTGATCGACCGCAATACCACGATCCCGACCAAAAAATCGCAAGTGTTCTCGACCGCCGAAGACAATCAGGGCGCCGTGACCATCCGCGTATTCCAGGGCGAACGTGAAATGGCGGCGGATAACAAAATCCTCGGCCAATTCGACCTTGTCGGCATTCCGCCCGCACCGCGCGGTATTCCGCAGATCGAAGTCACCTTCGACATCGACGCCAACGGTATCGTACATGTATCGGCCAAAGACAAAGCAACGGGCAAGGAACAGCAGATCCGCATCCAGGCCTCCGGCGGCTTGACCGATGACGATATCAAACGCATGGTGAAAGAAGCCGAAGAAAACGCCGGCGCGGATAAAGAACGCCGCGAACAGGTTGAAACCACCAACCGCGGCGAAGCGCTCATCCACACAGCGGAAAAAACGTTGAAAGACGCGGGCGATAAAATCCCGGCCGAAGACCGCAAAACGGTCGAAGCCGCGATTGACGACCTGAAATCAGCCATTTCCGCCGGCAATGCAGGCGACATCAAAACCAAAACCGACGCGCTGCAGGAAGCCGCCATGAAACTGGGCGAACATCTGTACCGTGCGGAACAGGAAGCAGGCATGGGCGCAACAGCCCCCGCGTCTGACGATGCCCCCGCATCCGAAAACGATGTGAAAGAAGGCGAAATTGTTGACGCCGACTATACCGAAGTCGATGACGACAAGAAAAACTCCCGCCAATAATCCGGCATAACATCCGTTTGCGGCGGGGCGTCTTGCATGACAAGGCGCCCCGCTGCTGCGGGATGGTTCAGACACAAGCGGGAAACCCGATATGTCCAAAAAAGATTTTTACCAGATACTGGGCGTGGAGAAAAAAGCCACTGCGGACGAGCTGAAAAAAGCCTACCGCAAGCTGGCCATGCAATACCACCCCGACAAAAACCCCGGCAATAAAGAAGCCGAGGCGAAGTTCAAGGAAATCAGCGAAGCTTATGACGTCCTGAAGGACGATCAAAAACGCGCGGCCTATGACCGTTTTGGCCACGGCGCCTTTTCGGGCGGCATGGGCGGCGGCGGCGCAGGCGCAGGGGCGCAAGGCTTCAGCGGCGGCTTCAGCGGGTTTGGCGATATTTTCGAAGAAATGTTCGGCGATTTCATGGGCGGGCAAAACCGCCGCGGCGCATCCGGTGACGGCGCGCGGCGCGGGGCTGACCTGTCGTATGAAATGGAAATCACGCTCGAAGATTCATTCCATGGCAAAGAAGCCCCCATCAAGGTTGCTACATGGCAATCCTGCGCGGGATGCAACGGATCAGGCGCGGAAAAAGGCACCAAGGCCGATACCTGCGACACCTGCCGCGGCGCGGGCCGCGTGCGTGCGCAGCAAGGGTTCTTTACGGTCGAGCGCACCTGCCCGTCTTGCGGCGGCGCAGGCCAAACCATTAAAACGCCTTGCGGCAGCTGCGGCGGATCGGGCCGTACGCGCAAGGAAAAATCGCTCAAGGTCGCTATCCCCGCCGGGGTGGAAGACGGCACGCGCATCCGCCTGTCGGGCGAAGGCGAAGCCGGATTGCGCGGCGGGCCTGCCGGTGATCTTTACGTGTTTCTGGGTATTAAACCACACCGTTTTTTCCAGCGCGAAGCATCGAACCTTTATTGCCGCGTGCCTGTGCCCATTACCACCGTGGCGCTGGGCGGCAATATCGAAGTGCCCACCATTGACGGCAAACGCATGAAAGTCGCCGTGCCCGCAGGCACGCAAACAGGGCAACAGTTCCGTTTGAAAGGCAAGGGCATGACCATCCTGCGCAGCCCCAACCGCGGTGATATGTTTGTGGAAATCGTGGTGGAAACGCCCGTCAACCTGAGCAAACGCCAAAAAGAATTGCTGCAGGAATTTGCGGGCGATACCAACGACAAAACCAATCCGCAATCCGCAGGCTTCTTTGACAAGGTCAAAGGCCTTTGGGAAGACCTGAAAGACTAAACGGATTTATCATCACACACAAAAAAACGCGCCCTGTATCATCACAGGGCGCGTTTTCTTATAACGGCTTTTTAAAAAATCACCGCGCCCAACCTTTGAGCAGCACAAGGCGGTATTCACCGAAACGCACGCCAATCATCGCGCGCAAGGCTATAATCCAGGCGATAATACCGCCGATCCACCCCATCCCCATACCCAGCAACACGCCTGCCTGCTGCGCTTCTTCCTGGCTGTCAAACATGCTGGCCATCATAAAGCCCATGCCGAAAATCAAAATCATCAGGGGAATCATCATCGCCAGCGTCCAGACAATCACGCGC
>JAVEWI010000304.1:0-2885 GCA_034004625.1 Bdellovibrionales bacterium | reverse complement strand
CTACAGCACGTTCAAACGCGAAGCACCCGCAGCCCCGCGCGCCACCCGCCCCCGCCGCGTGCGCATCAGCGAAGATGCCGCGCCCGATATGGATGAAGACGAAGACGACAGCGCGGAAGACATCGCGCCGTCTTTGAGCGCCCCCGCGCGCAAACCCGTGGTCGCACCACGTATTGAAAAACCCAAAGCCGCGCCGCAAAAAGAAGACAAGCAAAAGAAACTCGACCTGCGCACCGCGGGCGAGGACGAGGAATGGACCCTGCCCGCCCTCGACATGCTGCAAGATGCGCCCGCAAACGTAACAGCGCACCGTCTGGACGAAGCCGGCCTGCAAAAAAATGCGGAAATGCTGCAATCCACCCTGGGCGATTTCGGCGTGCAGGGCGATATCCTGAAAGTCAATCCGGGCCCCATCGTGACGCTGTATGAAATGGAACCCGCGCCCGGCACCAAAACCAGCCGCGTGGTCGGCCTTGCCGATGACATCGCCCGTTCCATGAGCGCGGTTTCCGCCCGTATCGCCGCCGTGCCCGGCAAAAACGCGATTGGTATCGAACTTCCCAATGCGAAACGCGAAATGGTTTTCCTGCGCGAATTGCTCGGCAGCAATGATTACGACCGCAATACATCGCGCCTGCCGCTGGTGCTGGGCAAAAACATTGGCGGGGAGCCTGTTATTGCCGATCTGGCGCGCATGCCCCACCTTTTGGTCGCGGGTACGACGGGTTCGGGTAAATCGGTTGCCGTGAATACCATGATTTTGTCTTTGCTGTACCGCCTGTCGCCGGAGCAATGCCGCTTTATCATGATTGACCCCAAGATGCTGGAACTGTCCGTTTACGACGACATTCCGCATTTGCTGACCCCCGTGGTGACCGAGCCGCACCGCGCCGTTGTCGCCCTGAAATGGGCCGTGCGCGAAATGGAAGACCGTTACCGCGCCATGTCCAAACTGGGCGTGCGCAATATTGACGGTTTCAACGAGCGTGTGCGCGAAGCCCGTGAAAAGGGCGAAGTGCTGATGCATAAAATCCAGACCGGTTTCGACCCCGATACGGGCAAGCCTGTCTATGAAGAACAGCCCATTCCGCTGAACAACCTGCCCTATATCGTCGTGATTGTGGACGAGTTTGCCGACCTGATGCTGGTCGCGGGCAAAGAAGTTGAAAACGCCATCCAGCGCCTGGCGCAGATGGCCCGTGCGGCGGGTATCCACCTGATTATGGCGACGCAGCGTCCGTCGGTTGACGTTATAACCGGCGTTATCAAAGCGAACTTCCCCACGCGGATTTCGTTTCAGGTCACATCCAAAATCGACAGCCGCACCATTTTGGGCGAAGGCGGCGCGGAACAATTGCTCGGCCAGGGTGACATGCTTTACATGGCATCCGGCGGGCGCATCCAGCGTGTGCACGGCCCGTTCGTATCGGATGACGAAGTGGAAAAAGTCGTCAGCTTCCTGAAATCCCAAGGCGTGCCGCATTACATCGACGGCGTGACCGAGGACGAGGAAGAAGGCGCATTGTTTGGCGGCGGCGAAGACGCCGGCGGCGGGGACGAGCTTTACGACAAGGCCGTTGCCATCGTCCTGCGCGAACGCAAGGTTTCGACCAGTTTTATCCAGCGCCACCTGCAAATCGGATACAACCGCGCCGCACGCATTGTGGAGCGGATGGAAAAAGAAGGACTCGTCAGCTCCGCCAACCACGTGGGCAAACGTGAAATTCTTGTCGACAATTACGGTACCTGATTATTCCTTTACCTTTTCCTGATATATTCCTGATGTAAATTCTCTTGCGAAAGTCACAGCCATGAAAAAGCCCCGCCTGAAATTCTTCGTCTCCGCCCTTTGTATTGCCGCCGCCGGTTTCGGGATTGCCGCCATGCTGGCCAAACCCGCCCCTGCGCAATATTACCCGGGCGGCCCGCTGGATTGGCGCCGCACCCTGTTTGCCCCCTTTGGCCAGATCATGCTGCATTTTGAAGCGCCGATGGGCATGTGCTTCCTTGACCAGACGGACCCCGTCGAAGCCGGCGCCATCAACATCCTGCGCGAAGAGCTGAAAACAAAAAGCAAGCAAACCCTCGTCGCTGTCTTTGCCGACTGCATGCAAATCGCGGGCATTGGCAAAAATACCGAAGGCAATGACCTTGGCGATGTCGGCATGATCACATGGCTGAATGAAAAAGGTGAAAAGGCACCAATGGGCCGTGACGCCTATTTCGACCTGCGTGAAGGCACCATGGATACCTATACCCGCGCCGGCCTTGCCGGATACCTGCGCCCCAGCATTGACCACGTACCGCAGCGCAGCGCGGCCGGCGTATCCCTCGGCTTTACCGCGGAAAGCGAAATTTCCTACCAGATTTTCAAAACCATCGGCGTGAACAGCGCCATGTTGATCCGCCAGTTTCCGGTTGACGTCATGATTACCCATACGGCGAAAAAACCCACCAAAGAGAAAAAAGAACTCTACGATCTGATGGAAAAATTCATGGCGCAGCAAGCCGCCTTGAACGCTGTTGAATAAAACAAACAAGTGATAGAAGGGGCGCGCCGGCCATCCGGCGGCGCCCCGCACTCTTCACCTCCCTCTCCCGCAGCTTCGCAAGGGGAACCGGAATCGCCCCCTTGCCGTTCGCAGCACAAAGGGGCACGTCAGGCGCAAAGCCCTTCTGTATAACAGCGCCACCGATCAGGAAACAGGAACATGCCCACATCCGCCGCCCACATCCGCCGCAGCATCCCGCCTTATGCGGGCGCACAGCGTTTTGCCTTTGCCTTGTTTGCGGCCCTGCTGGTGACAACGGCAATCCCGTCTGGCGCCGCGGCGACCGCCCCCCTCAGTCCGCAAAAAATGGCCGCGGCAGAAAAAACTGCCGTA
>JAVEWI010000303.1:0-2890 GCA_034004625.1 Bdellovibrionales bacterium | reverse complement strand
TTTGAATGTGCGCCGCGAATATGACGGCCAGACGATGTTGATGAAATGCGCGCGCGAAGGCGCCTATGGCCTTGTCGAAAAAATGATCAATGCCGGTGCGGATATTCACGCGGTGCAAACCGACGACGGCAAAAGCGCGCTGCATCTGGCGGCGCAGTACGGCCGTGCGGATGTTGTTAAATTACTGCTGCGCCATGGCGCGCAAATTGATCTGCCCGATAACCGCATGAATACACCGGCGGATCTGGCGGATAAAGACCACCCGCGTTTGGCCGATTTCCTGCGCGCGCAAATGGCGCCTCCAATGCCGCAAGAGCCCAAGGCCGACGGCTGGCGTTTGACCGCGCGTGACGAAGTGGCAAAGGTCGAAGACAAGCCTGCCATCAATTACCGCATCACCGAAATTTTCAATTTCGGCGCGGGGGTTTACAGCCGTATCACGCGCAACCTGACGACCGATCAGGAAAGCCATTCCATGCGGTTGTTCGAAGAATTGCAGGGCAGTCAGATGCTCGAACAGGCGGCGGAGATGTACACGCGTCTGGGCGGCGATCCGCAAAAACGCGGCGCGGCCGATGGGCTTGGCAAAAAACCGGCCAGTATTTCTGCGCCTGTTTCTTCCCCTTCTGCGGGCAGGTAACCCATGGGCATTTTTTTCGACAGCAAGCAGGAACGCCTCGATAACAAATTGTTCAAGGCGCTTTCCGCCCGCGATCTGGATAAAACGCGCGAAGCATTGGATGCCGGTGCCGCTATCGAAGCCAAAGGGCATTGGAGCTGGGCTTTTCACGCCGTTAATAATAAATTCCCCGAAGCTTTGCCTTTGTTGATCGAACGCGGCTGTCCGGTGGATATGCCGGGGCCTTACGGCTATACGCCGCTGCGCATGGCTTGCGCGGGCGGGCAGGTTGCGGCGGCGAAATTGCTGCTGGAAAAAGGCGCCAAAATAGACCATCCGGATGAAAACGGTTTTACGCCGCTGCACGGCGCCGCGCAGGCAGGCAAGATGGATGTGATTGTTTTCCTGATCGAAGCCGGTGCGGATATGAACGCCCGCGACCGCCATATGAATACCGCGGCCGATGTGGCGAATAAACAATACCCGCGTATCGCAGAATATTTGTGGGAAAAAATGGGCGTGGAAACCACCGCCGCGGCCCCTGCATCCGAAGACGGCTGGCATGTGACGGGCGAAAATGAAATCGCCCATGTGTCCAGCAAACCGGCCATTGGGTACCGCATGACCGAAGTTTTCAATTTCAGCGCAAAAATATATACGCATATCGCGGAAAACACGCGCACCCATGCCGAAAGCAACAGCGTCAAGACGTTCGACGAATTGGCGGGCAGTTTGATATTGGAACAGGCTTTTGAAGCCTTCCGCGCGCGCGGCGGCAAAGCCGATGCGCATGGCATTGACAAGCCAAAGCCCGGCGGCGCATTGCACCGCGGCCCATAGTCATTATCGCAGCAGGGTCATTATAGCAGCAGGATAATGGCGGTTTTACCCGATGGGCGCGGCGCGGCGTGCGGCGCGTTTTTCATCGCTTGAAACATATTCATATCTGGCAACTGTTTGTTCAATCGCGCCAAAAATGGATTTGCCGTCTTGATCCAGCATTTCAATTTTGACGGTATCGCCAAATTTCATGAAAGGCGTTTTGCTGTCGCCATGTTCGATTTTTTCCAGCATGCGTTTTTCAACAATGCAGGAATGCCCCAGGCTGCGGTCGATATTGGACACGGTGCCTGACCCGATAATGGTGCCCGCGCACAGCGGACGTGTGCGCGCGGCATGGGCAATCAATTGCGCGAAATCAAAAACCATATCGACGCCCGCATCCGGCGCGCCGAATTTTTCGCCGTTCCAATAACTGTAAAGCGGCAGGTGCAGTTTATTGTCTTTCCACGCATTGCCCAGTTTTTGCGGCGTGACCGCAACGGGGGAAAAGGCGCTTGACGGTTTGGATTGATAAAACCCGAAACCCTTGGTCAGCTCCGGCTGCGCAATCTGGCGCAGCGTCACGTCATTGACCAGCATGACCAGTTTGATATGCGCGCCTGCGTCTGCGGCCGTGGTGCCCATGGGCACATCGTCGGTGATGACGGCGACTTCGCCTTCGAAATCAATGCCCCAATCATCCTGCGCGAAAACAATATCATCGTGCGGGGCGAGGAAACTGTCCGATCCGCCTTGATACATCAGCGGGTCTGTCCAGAAACTGGGCGGCATATCTACGCCGCGTGCCTTGCGCACCAGTTCCACATGGTTGACATAGGCGCTGCCGTCCGCCCATTGATAGGCACGGGGCAGGGGGGATGCGCATTGACGCGGGTCAAAAGGCTGCGGCACGGCCTTGCCATTGTCCAGATCACGCGAAAGCTGTTCCAGCGGCAAACGGCAATCGGCCCAGTTTTCGAGCGCATATTGCAACGTGGGGGCGATTTTATCTGCCGGTGTGGCTTTGCTCAGGTCGTTATTGACCACCATCAGCCGCCCGTCGCGGCCGTGTTTATAGGAAGCGAGTTTCATGACTATGTAGTGCCTTTTGTTATGCTTTCAAAACGCCGCGGCGGACCTGGTCGTCTTCCAGTGACTGGAACAGGGCTTTGAAGTTGCCTTCGCCGAAACCTTCGTTGCCTTTACGCTGGATGATTTCGTAGAAAATCGGGCCGATGGCGTCTTTGGTGAAAATTTGCAGCAGCAAACCCTGCCCCTTGGTCGGCGCGCCGTCCACAAGGATGTTCAACGATTGCATGCGGGCAAGGTCTTCACCATGTTCCGGCACGCGTTCATCCACTCGGGCGTAATAGGTGTCTTTGGTCTGCTGGAAATCAACACCCTTGGCGGTCAGCTGTTCAACGGTTGTGTAAATGTCGTTGGTGCCGA
>JAVEWI010000302.1:0-2903 GCA_034004625.1 Bdellovibrionales bacterium | reverse complement strand
AGGTCATCACGTTCCAGCCAGAAAGCATGGCTGGCATCCTGCTGTTCACACAAACGCGCGTTTGGCATCACGCGGGCGGCATGTCGAATGGCGTCGTTGTCCACCATGTTGTCGCGTCCGGCAATGCCGAACAAAACCGGCGTTTTGATATTTTCGATTACGCCCGGCGCATTCAGCGCGGCGGTGGCACGGTAAATATTATCGGCATAGGCAATGGTGGGATCTTCCGCACGCAAATCGCGGGCGCGCAGCATGAAGGCTTTGTGCAGCCCCATGCGCAGCGGGTTGTCTTTTTTACGTTCGCGGCGGGCGGCGGTGATGCGGCGCACGGCTTTTTGGCGACCACCTTCCAGCACGCGGTCACCAAGGCCAAGTTTAACAGCCGCGCGGAATACGGCGGAAAGAACAGCCGTTTTAATGCCTTTGTTTGTCACATCGACCAAAGGCGTCGCCAAGACGGCGCCGTCAAATGCATCCGGATGGTTTTTAAGCGTATGCAGCGCAACCTGCCCGCCCATGGAATGGGTGCTGAGAAAAACCGGTTTATCTGCTGCGGGCTTAACAACCTGCGACCGGAATTGCCACAGGTCAGCGATATGGTCATCCAGAATGGCCGGTTTTTTTGCGCCGGTTTTTTCTTGATCGATTGTTTTAATGTCAGCGGATTTGATTTTTTCCGACCCGCCATGACCGGCCCAATCCATCATGAACACCTGATACCCGCGATCCAGATATTCATGCATGGTTTCAAAATAGGATTCGATAAAATCGGCATAACCCGTTGTCATCACAACGGTGCCTTTCACTTCGCCTTGGGGCGCTGCATGGCCGTAACGTATCGTCTTACCTTGACGGTTGGTAAAAGAACTTTCCTGCCATGTGTCTGGTTCGAAAAATCGGGCCAGATACTCCATGCTCGGCTTTCTCTTTCTTCGAAAACTGGCGACGTTGAAGAAGTTATAAGAGTATAGCCGGAAATAAACGGATTACCACCCGCTAAAATCCTTTCGTAAAATTTCCACAGGCATTCCTTTTGCGTCGCAACAATTACGGATTTTATGCTGCGCAGCACAAACAAAAACGGCGACCCGCAGGCCGCCGTTTTTTAAACATTTACGCGTTATGTTTAGTGTTCCATGGCGCGGATAATGCCTTCGCACATGGCCTTGGCGTCGCCCAGCAACATCATGGTATTGTCGTAGAAGAAAAGCTCGTTATCAATCCCCGCATAGCCGGAGCCGAGAGAGCGTTTCACGAACAAAACCGTCCCCGCCGATTCGACGTCCAGAATAGGCATGCCGTAAATGGGCGATGCCGGATCTTTTTTCGCAGCGGGGTTGGTAATGTCATTCGCGCCAATGACAAAGGCCACGTCGGTCTGGCTGAAATCGCGGTTGATTTCTTCCAGCTCCAGCACGTCTTCATACGGCACGTTGGCTTCGGCCAACAGAACGTTCATATGGCCGGGCATACGTCCCGCCACGGGGTGGATGGCATAGCGTACTTTGACGCCTTCTTTTTTCAGCTGGTCCGCCATTTCGCGCAGCGCGTGCTGCGCCTGCGCCACCGCCATGCCATAGCCCGGCACGATGATAACGCTGGATGCGTTTTTCATGATGAAGGCCGCATCTTCGGCGGATCCGATTTTAACAGGCTTATCACTCGCCGCTGCGGCTGCGCCGCCTGCTGCCGCTTCGCCGCCAAAACCGCCAAGGATGACGTTAAAGAACGAACGGTTCATGCCCTTGCACATGATGTAGCTGAGGATCGCACCCGAAGCACCCACCAAAGCGCCCACGATAATCAGCAGGTTGTTTTGCAGGGTAAAACCGATACCCGCCGCCGCCCAGCCGGAATAGCTGTTGAGCATGGAAACAATCACCGGCATATCCGCGCCGCCGATCGGGATAATCATCAGAATGCCCAGCGCGAAGGCAAGGAACACAATCCCCCAGAAAACAACGGCAGATTCCGTCACGCACAAAATAACGATGAGCAGCAAGAGCAAAGCGCCCAGCGCGGCATTGAGCATATGCTGGCCTTTGAACACCACGGGCTTGCCCGTGACGATACCCTGCAGTTTGCCAAAGGCAATGACAGACCCCGTAAAGGTCACCGCGCCAATCGCCACGCCCAATGCCATTTCGATCAAGCTGCCGATATGGATTTCACCACGTGTGCCGATGTTATAGGCTTCCGGATTGTGGAATGCCGCAGCAGCAATAAAAACCGCCGCCAGACCGACAAGACTGTGAAACGCCGCCACCAATTGGGGCAGCGCCGTCATTTCGATTTTCTTGGCAATCACGGTACCGATACCGCCGCCAATCGCCACGCCCAGAATGATAATGCCGTAAGACGTAACGCCGGGCAGCAGCAAGGTGGTGACTACGGCCAAAGCCATGCCGACCACACCATACATCAAACCGCCCTTGGCCGTATTGGGGCCGGAAAGCCCGCGCAAAGCCATGATGCAGCAAACGGAAGAGACCAGATAGGCCAGAAGGGATAAAGTCATCGGCATGGATCAGGCCCCTTGTTTCTTTTTCTTGGAGAACATTTGCAACATGCGGTGCGTCACGATAAACCCGCCAAAGATATTGACGGAGGCGAGCACGACCGCAAGGAAACCCAGAAGCTTGGAAAAATTCCAGCCATCCGGCCCCGCCGCAATCAAGGCACCCACAATAATCACAGACGAAATCGCATTCGTCACCGCCATCAACGGTGAATGCAGCGCCGGCGTCACGCGCCAGACAACGTAATAACCGACAAAACAAGCCAGTACAAAAACCGTCAGCCCCACCACAAAAAACGGCATGCCTGCGGTTTCCGGCGTTGTGAACTGGCTGATATTCAATGCCAGTTCCTGCGCCTGTTGCGACAGCTGGCTGGCGCCTGTC
>JAVEWI010000301.1:0-2911 GCA_034004625.1 Bdellovibrionales bacterium | reverse complement strand
CACGCGTATGGCTGCTTCCGACCCGTAATGCCGGACGCAGGTTGCGATGAAACGTGCTTCTATGCCTGTTTCCGCCTTGGCGCGTTCATAGCCGCGCGTAATGGCATCCATCATTTCGGGATAGGTCAATCCGGCCATGGCGCCATGTTCGGCGGAAATAATCGGCTCTGCATAAATACAGCCTTCGGCCGCGCTGCGTTTGAAATAATCATAGGTGACGGCTTCGAAATCTTCCGCGCCGCGCATAACGGATGTTGCCTTGTCATAGGCTTCGACAAAACCTTTGAGCGCGCCTGCCGCTGTGCCGTCATCCGGCCATGTGAAGTGATTGCCGGTTTCGTCAAACAAACCATCCGGTATGTCCAGATTGTTTTTGGCCGCAAGTCTGCGCACCATCGCGGGTGTGATCGACCCTTCCAGATGGATATGCAGGTCAACCTTGGGCAGGGCAGAAATATCTGTCATGAAAATCAAACCGCTTCAAGAATGGTGGCAATACCCTGGCCGCCGCCAATGCACATGGTGGCGAGGGCGAATTTCTTGCCTTCACGTTTCAACAGACTCGCGGCCTTGCCCGTGATGCGTCCACCCGAAGCGCCCAGCGGATGCCCCAGCGCAATCGCGCCGCCGTCCAGATTGACCTTGGCAATATCCGCGTCCAATTCCTGCAATACAGACAGCGCCTGCGCGGCAAAGGCTTCGTTCAGCTCGATAATATCAATGTCGTCGATCGTCAGGCCTGCGCGCTGCATTGCTTTGCGGGATGCCTCCACCGGGCCGATGCCCATGATTTCAGGTGCGCAGCCGGAAACCGCCATGCTTTTGATACGCGCCAAAATGGGCAATCCGTTTGCGCGGGCGAATTCTTCGGTCGTCACCAACGTGGCAACCGCCCCGTCTGTCAGGGGGGATGCTGTGCCTGCTGTCACGCTGCCTTCGGCATCGAAAGCAGGTTTCAATCCGGCGAGGGCTTCCTGCGTTGTTTCGGGGCGGATGCAGCCGTCTTCACTCACCACTGTACCTGCGGGCGTTGTGACAGATACAATTTCATCCGCCAATTTACCTGCGGCGCGCGCGGCGGCGGCTTTTTGCTGGGACAATACAGCGAATTCTTCCTGACGTTCACGCGAAATGGAATATTTGCGCGCCAGATTTTCGGCCGTTTCACCCATGCCGATATAAGCCTGCGGGAATGTTTCCGCCAAAGCCGGATTGGGCAGGGGGTTGAAACCGCCCATGGGAATGCGCGACATGGATTCAACGCCGCCGCAAATAAAAGCATGGCCCGCGTCCCACTGTATCGCGCCCGCAGCCATGTGGATGGATTGCATGGACGATCCGCAGAAACGGTTGACCGTAGTGCCCGCAACGCTCATCGGTAAATCCGCAATATTGGCAACCAGACGCGCGACGTTAAAACCCTGTTCGCCTTCGGGGAAAGCGCAGCCGAGGATCAGGTCTTCAAGATCACGCGCATTCACGCCGCTGCGTTTGACAACTTCGCGCACCGCCAGCGCCGCCAGGTCGTCGGGACGCACAGAGGCAAGGTCGCCTTTGCCGGCGAAATGAAAAGGCGTACGGACATATCCGGCGATAACCACGTTGTGCTTCATAAAAAACCCCGTTAAATCAGACACATTCAATAAACAATATGATGGACAAAGCCTTCAATATCAAGAATGATTGCCGCAGATATGCGCATTTGATCCAGCGCACACATGCGCATTTGACCAAGCGAAAGAAATAACATGGCTGACAGCTCCCTCATCGACTACGACAACATCATTCCCCATTTGCTTTACAAGTTGAGCTTCAGCTTTACCAAACGCCTAAGCGGCGAGGTGGCCGAGAAAATCGGCGCGGCGCTCGAAGATCTTGGTCTTTCCGTATTCCTGCGCAACGAAGAAGCCACGGATGGCGATAACTGGACCGTTTCCCTGACAACCTATGGCGAGCCGGATCTGGACATGATCCTCGCGCAGATCAACATGGCGGCGGAAGAGGGCGGATTTAGCGATCTGGCCGAAGGTCTGACGCTGGATGCCGAACGCCTGCCGGAAAAAGACTGGCTGCGCCACGTGCATGACAATTTCCCGCCCGTGACCGCGGGACGTTTTTATATTTATGGCTCGCATTACACAGGCGAAAAACCTGCGGGTCTTGTGCCTTTGTGCATTGATGCCGCCACGGCTTTCGGCAGCGGCGAGCATGAAACCACCAAAGGCTGCCTGATGGCGCTCGATAAACTTTCCGAAAACCACACGTTTAAAAACGGGCTGGATATGGGCTGCGGCAGCGGCATTCTGGCCCTTGGCATGGTCAAAATCTGGCCGGGCATGCGTGTAGCCGCCGTTGATATCGACCCTGAATCCATCGTAGTCACCGAACGCCATGCCGCCATGAACGGCGCCGCCGGCTTGATTGAAATGCAGGCGGATGACGGCTATGCCGCACCGCTGGCCAAAAACAACGCGCCTTACGATCTGATCGTTGCCAATATTCTGGCCGGCCCACTGATCGAAATGGCAGGCGATCTAAACGCTGTTTTGTTGCCGGGCGGTTATGCCGTGCTCTCGGGTTTGCTGGCGCGTCAGGAAGCGGATGTGACAGCGGCGCATGCCGCCCTCGGCCTTGTCCTTACGGATAAAATCGAACTGGGTGATTGGCGGGCACTTGTCCTGCATAAACCGGCAGCCTAAAACGTCGCCGTATTTTGCCTTTCCTGCGAAAGGGCTTATAATAATAAAAGCGTTTTGAACAAGGATATTGCCAATATGCACAGCCGTTTTGCCCTTTTTGCCGCCGTTTCCGCCTTTGCCCTGCTGCCTTTCGCCGCAAGCATGCCGGCACAGGCACAAACCTCCGTTTTTGAAATTGGGCCCCGTACCGACACGGTGCCCGATACATCGGA
>JAVEWI010000011.1:0-13408 GCA_034004625.1 Bdellovibrionales bacterium | reverse complement strand
CTTATTTCAAATCGCTTTTGGATAAATACGATGTGCTGGTAACGCCGACCACGGCCATGGCGGCATTCGATGCCGGCATCAACATGCCGCGCGATGCCAAGGGCAATCTGTGGGATGACTGGACGCCCTTTACCTATGGTGCCAATCTGGCGCGGCTGCCTGCGGCGACAATCCCCGCAGGATTAACGGCGGCGGGGCTGCCTGTGGGTTTGCAAATCATGTCGGGATATTTGAAAGATGCGCTGGTGCTGGGCTTTGCCGCGGCGCTCGAAAAGAAAATTGATTTCGAACCGTGGAGCCCGTGATGACGCAGCCGCTCAAACTTTTTGCTTTCGTGATTGGCGGGGCGACAGAAAATTCGCTGATCGAATTGCATGATGTGCGCATTTGCGCAGGCGCAACGATGCAGGATACCTATGCCGAAATCCGCGCATCGTGGTGGGGCACGCCGCAAAGCCTGCATCTGGATTGCTGGGGCGAATTGACATCGGCGGACGGGCATGACATTGCCCTGTCTGATACGCCGTCCGGTGCCGCAGAAAAACTATGGTTCGTCAATCTGGGTGGTTATGTGCCGGATGATTTCGCCGAACAGCATAAAAATGTTTTTGTTGTCGCGGCCAGCGAAACCAAGGCCAAGGTGCGGGCTTTGAAACAGGTGCAAAACTGGAAATCCGCCCATGAAGATTATAGCTATGACGTCGAGAAAATGACCAATGTGTCCGATATGCTGGCGCGGCGCGGGCTTTATATCCATTTGCAAAAAACGGATAACCCGAGGTCTTTTGTTTTTGAATACGGCTATAACCGCGAAATTGAAAATACGCTGTCCTAGGCACATAGGACAGGCAAACAAAAACCCCCGCGCCATGTATCCGGCACGGGGGTTTTGTTTTAAAAGCGGCAGATGCTTAACGCACTTCGGACAAAGCCTTGCCCAGACGTTCCACCAGCAAATGGATATGGCTTTCATCCAGAATAAGCGGCGGCGACATGGCCAGCGTATTGCCGGTAAAGCGCATGACGGTATCGTGTTCGAAATACATACGGTCGAAAACATCCATGGCGCGGGACATTTCTTCCGGATATTTGCGGTCGGTGCCACCGTCAATTTCAACCGCGCCCATCAGGCCGATGGTGCGGATGTCGATAACGTTCGGCTTGCCTTTCAATGAATGCAGCGCGTCCGACCATGTTTTTTCGAGCCGCGCGGCGTTTTCAAACAGGCCTTCGTTTTTATAAACGTCCTGCGTGGCAAGCGCGGCGGCGCAGGCCAGCGGGTGGCCGCTGTAGGTATAGCCGTGAAAGAAATCGATGCCGTATTCGCCGGATGATTGCAAAAACGTATCGTAAATTCCCTTGCGCACAAATGTCGCGCCCATGGGGACGGTGCCGCTGTTGATGCCCTTTGCCGTGGTGATGATGTCGGGCACGATATTGAAATATTCCGCGGCGGTTGCCTTGCCCAAACGGCCAAAGCCTGTGATGACTTCGTCAAAAATCAGCAGGATGTCGTGTTTGGTGCAAAGCTCCCGCAGTTTTTCAAGATAACCCTTGGGCGGTACCAGCACGCCGGTCGAACCCGCAACAGGCTCCACAATTACCGCGGCGACGTTTTCCGCGTCGTGCAGGGCGACGATGTTTTCAAGATCGTTCGCCAGATGCGCGCCCCATTCGGGTTGATGTTTGGAAAACGCCTGTTCTTTCAGGTTGAACGTATGGGGCAGGTAATCCACGTTGGGCATCATGGCGCCTGCGAAAACCTTGCGGTTCCACGGAATGCCGCCCAGAGACACGCCGCAGATGTTCACGCCGTGATAGGCGCGTTCGCGGCTGATGATTTTTGTTTTGGATGATTTGCCGCGCGCGCGCCAATAAGCCAGCGCGATTTTAACAGCGGTATCAACCGATTCAGAACCGGAGTTGCTGAAAAACACATGTTCGATATCGCCCGGCATTTCCGCCACAAGACGCGATGCCGCCTGAAAGCTGAGCGGGTGGCCAAAAGAAAAATTCGGCGCGTAGTCAAGCTCCGCCGCCTGTTTTTGGATGGCCTCCACAATTTTCGGATGGCTGTGGCCCGCATTCACGCACCAAAGACCGGCGGATGCGTCCAAAAGTTCGCGGCCGTCGTCGGAATAGTAATACATGCCTTTCGCGCCGGTGATCATGCGCGGTTTTTTCTTGAAAGATTTCTGTGCCGTGAAGGGCATGAAATGGGCGTCGAGATCGTTGGGCTTCAGATTATTGGACATGATTGTCTTTTATCCTCCGGGTTATAAAATCTTGTCAGGCGGAACGGGAAATGCGGCGGCGGCTTTTAATATCGTGGTTAATCTGCGCGGCCTTTTGATTGGCATTTGCATTCCGAAGGTGCAACGAGCATACTCGTTCGTACCTTCCAAGATCAACCCCCGGATCAATATGTCAAACGATCATGAGAGCGAAAATCAAAACGGCGGCGGATTGAACGGCGCAGGCATGAATGGTGCGGGCATGAACGGCCATGCGCAGGATAACGTTTCGTCTTTCCCCGCCGCCGAAGAGCGCAGCGCCCGCGCGGCTGCTGCCGCCGCTGCGGAAAAAGACCTTGCGGCTGCTGCGGCGCAAAAAAACAAATCCGAACCGATTTTGAATTTACCGGCGGGGGTTAAATACCTGTCGCTGCTTTTGCTGGCGGGGATGGGTCTGCGTTACATCCTGCCCGATGAAACGCTTTATAACATCTATATGCATTTCGGTTTTGTACCGGCCAGATACAGCGGCGTGATGGATTTTGATTGGCGTGCCGCGGCCGCGCCCGTCACCCATATGTTTTTGCATGGCGGCTGGCTGCATATCGGGGTCAACATCGGGATGCTGATGGCTTTTGGCAGCGCGCTGGAACGCACCATCGGTATTAAACGTACGGCTTTGATTTTTTTCCTGTCGGGTGCTTTGGGTGCGGGGCTGCATTTCGCGGTCATGCCGCAGGATCCTGCGCCTTTGATCGGCGCTTCGGGCGGGATCAGCGGTCTGTTTGGCGGGATGTTGATTTTGATGTTCCGCTCAGGCCTTTTGGGGGGTGAAGGGTATCGCCGTTTGATTTTCCTGATCGTGCTGTGGATCGGGATTTCCCTCGCTTTTGGTTTTGCCGGTATGCCGGGCACCGAAGGCAAGGTCGCATGGACGGCCCATGTCGGCGGGTTTATTGCCGGTCTGGCGCTGTATCCGTTTTTGGTACGTGAAAAAAACCTGCGGCTGGAATGATCCCGCAGCCCGAAAACAGGCTAAAACAGTCCTGAAATCTGCCGTTTTGTGATTTGCTGCCGCTTAAGCGGAGGCGGGGTGTGCTTTTGCGGCACCGTTCAAAAAGTTCCGTGATTTTTATATAATAAATATGTGGCAAGGGGGTTGAGCCGGACAGGGGCGCGGGATAGAGTGCGCGCCCATACAAGGAGTTGACCACAATGAAAGAAGTTACCACGCAAAACGCCGGCACCGCCGAACGTCTTGCCGAAATCCAGAAGCAGGTTTTCGACCTTTGCGCCCCCAAATCCGGCGCGCAATATGATGAATTTTACAAAGTGACGACCGAACGCGGTTTTACCCGCATCACCCTGCCGCGCGGCCACTAATCGGCGTTTAGCCGGCAGGCTTGTCCGATGGCTTTATATAAAGGGCGTTTTCGTCCTTTTCGGGCGGCTGGAATATTTTTTTGAGGTTTTCAAAATTTTGCACATTGCGGCGGGCAATCTCGCCCGTGCGTTTTTCCAGCCGCGCCAGAATTTCCGCCTCCGGCGTATCCATGTAATAAATCACGCATCTGGCCTGCGGCTGTGTAAACCGCGCCTTGGCTGCATCGCGGTTTTCGCGCGTCCAAAAACCGATATCCAAAATGACGTCTTTGCCTGCGGCAATTTGCGCATCGGCTATTGCCCATATGGCTTCTGCCGCGGCGGCGAAACATGTGTCCCAATCTGCATGCGATTCCTCCGCCGTGAAATGTGCGGCGACGTATTCATCGGCATTGAGCCGTAGCGCGCCTGTGGCTTGGGCAAGGGCGGCAGCATAGGTGGTCTTGCCTGACGCGGGCAGGCCCGTCATTAAATAAACGGTGGGCTGGCGGGTATCTACAGGTTCCATAGGTTCTTACAGATGGGCTGCAACCTGCGCGGGCGGGGCAAAAACATCACCATCCGGCAATGACGGGGAGAGCAGCGGGGTATGGGTGTCGCTTTGCGGCAAAGCCCAGCCGAGCGCGTCAAACGCGCTGCAATGCGGGCACAAAGCCGTCCACTGCGCGGGAATATGCCCGCAGCTTTCACAAATCCAGCGCATGTCGGGCGGGTAATCGGCACTGCGTTCCAGCCATTCGCGGGCCTTGGCTTCATTGCCGGTTTCAGCGCGCTCCAGTTTTGCGAGGGCGCGGAAATCATTCGCAGCGATCAAACGCTCGCGCGCTTCTTTCCACAAACTGGCGTCGAGCGCGGCATGACCGACCAAACGCTGGCTTTGGCTATGCTGGGGGTTTTTATCGCCCAGCTTGCGCGCCCATTGATAGGCATCGCGGCCTGTGTCGTAAACCGATGGTTCCTTGCGTGCGGGGGGCATCACGCGCATCCACAAAGCGGCCAGCTGCGGATGCGGGTTTGCCTGCCATGCACGTTCCAGCGTTTTTTGCGCGGCGCGTTTTTTGCCGATGCGGTCATAAACATCGGCCAGCAAACAGGCCGCAGGCGCAAAACCATGGTCAAGGCGGAAAGCCTGTGCCGCCTGTTTCGCGGCAAGGGTCAGGAACCCCTGTTTTTCATTTTCCATCGCCTGCGCCGTCAAAATGGCCTGACGGTGGCGGCGGGCGGTTTTAGTGTCAAACCCGCGCAGGCGTTCTGCTTTTTTGAGAACGTCCAGGGCTTCGGGCCAGCTTTTATTGCGCGCTTCGATGTCAAAACGCGTGCGCACGACCCAGATGCGTTTGGGTTGTAATTCCTCCGCCTTGCGGATCAGGCTTTGCGCTTCGGCATAGCTGCCCTCTTTCAGCGTCTGGGTCAAAAGCCCGCGCAGGCCGAAAAACGCGGCCTCCCCGTCATCCAGCAGGCCGGTAAATTCGCGGCGCGCCTTGGGCACGTTGCCATTCAAAAGCGCGGTTTGCGCGGTCAGCAATTTGGTCAGCGGTGTGCCGGGGATCAGGGCTTCGGCACGTTTGGCGTTTTTCTCCGCGCTTTGCGGGTCGCCCGCGGCGACGGAAACAAGACCGCTGGTCAATGCGCGGTATCCTTTTTCACGGCGCACGGTATAGCGGTAACGGCGCAGCGTGGCGGGCATGGATATAAACCCGCGCCAGATGCGGTCGATAAAAACGACGCAAACCACAAACACAGCCAGAACAGCGGCAACAAAGCCGATGGCCAGTTCGACGCGGTATCCCAGCCAGTCAATGGTCATCCAGCCGGGGCGTGCCGCCAGCCAGCCGATGGCGAAAACAAGAACCGCCAGACGCGCCATAAACCAAAGCGCGCGGATCATCGGAAAACCTTCCGGCTTGTCTGCTGCATGGGGGTATCCTTTCGTGTCTGTGCGTGTGGTTTTTTGTTTTTTATAAAAGGTACAAAAGAAAATTTTCGAGATCAAAAATCATAAAATCCCGCAGGGGTTGCGGGTGTATTGTTTACGGCAACGGGATATCAAAGGGATTGCTGTTGTTTTGCTGAAGCGAGGGTGACAGATAGGGAACCGTGGGCTGCCCCATGCCGGGGACGCCGAGTTCTGCACCGCCCGGCAATTGCTGCAACAATTCACCAACGGCCGCGTTAAGGTCGTTCAGGTTATTGATCCCCCCGCCGCCAAATCCGCCGCCGAGTACGCTGCCGCCGCCATTGCCCAGCATGCCGAGGACTGTTTGCATGAGCACCTGCGATGAATCATCCGCCGCGACATGGCCTTCGGCCTGTTGCAGCCAGGGGGCTGCGGTTTCTGCGGGCGCGCCTTCCAGCGATTGCAATTCGCGGATGGCGGATTTGATATCGCCCTGATCCAAAAGCAATTCGGCGCGGGCCACTGTGGCATCCACAGTATCGCCCTCGATATCGTCAACCTTGCGCATTTTTGCGTATTTTGACAGGCGCAGCAGAACGCGTTCGCGCACCGATGCATCTTCGCCCTGCAATTTCGCCATCACGATGTCGGCGGCGATATTGCGGAATTCTTTTTGCAGGTGTGAACGGCTCAGAACGCCGCTGCGGGCATAGGGGGCGACACGTTTCAACGCGGCCTGCATTTCCGGGTCGTCCTTCGCATATTTCTCGATGATTTTCAAATCGCTTTCAAACGATTGTCCGCCGCCCATATTGCCGCGCAGCTCGTTCATGGTCAAAAGCATCGCCGCGGCGCCAAGGTCTTTGGGCGCGATGCCTTCCATGACTTTTTGCAGGGCGGGGTCGGTTTTTTGCGCCTGTTCCACTGCACGGCTGAGCCCTTCCGGGTCATCCGGCGCGCCTGCCATGATGCTGCGCAGGTTGCCCATCATGCCGTCTGCCTCCGCCGCGCCGTCTTTGCTGCGTGTCATGTTGTTGAAAACCGCCATCATGCGCATCAGGCTTTGAAAACCCTGATAGGTTTCGTTTTTCTGCACGGTTTTTTGGGCGCCTTCGATCGTGCCGCTGACGGTGGATTTAACCGTATCGACCGCGCCCTGCACTTTCATGATGCCCTGGTTCATGCGCTGGCCGATGCCGGGGCTGGCGGTTTGCTGCGGTGATTGGGGCAGGGGCGCTGCGCCCTGTCTGCGGCGCAATTCGTTTTGCTGGCGTTCCAGTTCGCGGATTTTGTCTTCGTATTCCTGCAACTGCTGTTCGTATGCCTTTTCGCGGTCATGACGTTCGGTAAAGGAGAAAAATTCCGGCGCCATCAGGAAGAATCCGGCGTAAACCAGCGCGCCGATAAAAAACGCAGCCATCAAAACCGTGCGCGTGATAAAACGCATTTTTTCGGCGCGGATGCGTTGTTGCTGGCGCGCTTGATGCGCGCGGCGGTCTATGCCGGTACGGCGGTCGGGGCCGCTGTAGGTTGCGGATCTTACATTGCCGTGCGCATCGTAAGTGGGGCGCTGTTGCCGGCGGTCGCTGCTGCGGCGGCGCTCGCTTCCCGAAGATCCGGCAAGGCGGCCATCCACATCGTCCATGGTCATTTTGTATTGTCCTTTTGCAAGCTGTGCGTTGAGGTCTATGTCGTCTTCGGCGGCGGCGGCGTAAATCGCCTCGACCCGCGTGTCGGGGATAATGCCGCGCTTTTTCCACCCCTGTACGGTGGATGCGGTAATGCCAAGCCGGTTGGCCAGCGGACGGATGCCGCCAAAAATATCAATCACAGGATCCGCCGGCAAGGTCAGCGGCAGGGATGTCGCCGTATCTGCGCCGCGCAAGATGTCCAAAACGGAATCCACCTGCGGGTTTTTCGCAACCTTGATCGCGCGCCAGGGCGTGCCGCGCAATTCGATCGCCACGCGCTCGCTCAGGCAGATGGCTTCGAGCGCTGCGCTGGCGCTGCGCAGCGCTTCGGTGGAGAGCAGTTTCAACCAGTGCTGCGCCGCACGGGCGGAAAACAGCAAAACGGTATCGATTTTTCCGGCCAGCAAGGCAGCTTCGACATCGGCGGGCAATTTTTCGATAAATTCGGTGCGGTAAACCACGGCTTTATGCGCGGTGATGCCGCTATCGGCCAAAAGCTGGGTTAAATCTTCCGCCGTGTCTTCGCCGGAAATATGCAGTACGGCAGAAAGCCCCAGTTCTTCTTTGCGCGCGATCAGGATTTGGGCCAGATCACGGACATCGCCGCCGCCCGTAATGACATGGGCGAAGCCTGCGTTTTGCGCGGCTTCTGCCGTGGCGGTGCCGACGGCAAAAACCGTGGTATCGCGTGCGGTCTGCGGCGGGAATTGCGCCACGCCTTGCGCGCTTGTGAAAACCAATGCCTGACAGGAAGGCAAGATGCCAAGGTCGGCAGGGATGGGCACATAACGGCTCAGCGGTGCGCTATGGGTTTCAAACCCTTCGCGGCGCAGGCGTCCGGCCAGTTCGCTGCCGGCGGGTTCTGGTCTTGTCACAAGAATGGAACGCATAGAGCTTCCTTTTTATTTTAACGCGGCGGCGCGGAGTCGTTTTTTCCGGCTGGAAAAAACATCCGCCTGCCCGTCATTAATAATATATACCGCGTGTGAACATCCCGTTAAGGATGAACTGGTTTTTATGCGGCTGTTTTTTGTATCTTTGTGCCGTTTAGATATGTCTAAACCGCCAATTTTGCCTTGATGTCTGCGGCAGCCTGACGGCCCAGACGCTCGGCATCGCCTTTATGCTTTACCTGCATCATGTAGCTGACTTTGTGCAAATCCGTACCGTCCGGATTGGCGGACAGGGCGTCAAAACGCACGCGGCCTTCGGGGTCGGGCACGGACATCAATGCCGCGAGTGGCGTTTTGCAAGACCCGTCCATGGCGGCCAGAAACGCGCGTTCCGCCGTGATGCGCAAATCGGTCACCGCGCAATGCACGGGGGCCAGCAATGCGGCCATTTCGGCATCATTTTCGCGAATTTCAATGCCCACGGCGCCCTGCGCCACGGCGGGCAGCATGGTGTCAGTTTCCAGACTGTGCTGGATAATATCGGATTTCCCAAGGCGGTTCAGCCCCGCCACCGCTAATAACGTCGCATCCACCACGCCGTCTTGTAATTTTTGCAAACGGGTGCCGACATTGCCGCGGAACGTGACGACTTTTAAATCCGGCCTGCGGGCCAGAATAATGGCCTGACGGCGCAGGCTGGATGTGCCCACAACAGCGCCCGCGGGCAGGGTATCTAGCGTTTCGCCGCTGCGGCTGAAAAACGCATCCCGTACGTCTTCGCGCGGCAGCAGGCAGGGAATGGTCAAGCCGGCGGGCAATTCGGTCGGCATGTCTTTCATCGAATGCACGGCGGCATCGATGCTGCCGTCCAGCAGGGCTTCTTCGATTTCTTTGGTAAACAGGCCCTTGCCGCCGACTTCGGACAGGGGACGGTCTTGAATACGGTCGCCCGTTGTCGTGATGATAACGAAGTTGATCGCATCCGGCGCGGCCAGATGGGGGTGCGCACGGCGCAACGCGCCTGCCAGCAATTCTGCCTGTGCCAATGCCAATTGGCTGCCGCGTGTACCGATATTGATTTTTGTTTTCATATTTCTGTAACTCTGTAATCCTGCTTCTGTTGTATTAGGCCTTTTGGACAGGAAAGCCAAGCTTTTGGGTGGTTTTTGTGGTGTGGTGGAGGTATCTGAACGGTGAAAGCTTTATCGGATGACATAATGCAGTGCGAAAGCCAAAAGATACCGCGTGTAAGGGGGCAGAACATGCAGATTATGGCATGTCTTTGCGGGCGACATACGGGCCGAATGCTGATATAACAACCGCATGACAAATCAACCGCGTCTTATTCTGGGTATCGAAAGCAGCTGTGACGAAACGGCGGTCGCCATTGTGGCCGAAGACCGCCGCATTCTGGCGCATCAGGTGTTGAGCCAGCGCGAACATGTGCAATATGGCGGCGTGGTGCCCGAAGTCGCCGCCCGCGCCCATCTGGAACATATGGACCATCTGGTCGAAGCGGCATTGGACGAAGCGAAAATCACGCTGGATGATCTTTCCGCCGTGGCCGTGACAGCGGGGCCGGGTTTGATTGGTGGCGTGCTGGTCGGCGTCATGACGGCGAAAGCCATTGCGCAGGTGCGCGGTTTGCCGCTGGTCGCGGTTAATCATCTGGAAGGTCACGCGCTTACCGTGCGTCTGACGGATGAAAATGTGGCCTTTCCTTATTTGCTGCTGCTGGTATCCGGCGGGCATTGCCAGTTTTTGATTGCAAAAGATGTCGGTGATTACACGCGCCTCGGCACCACGATTGACGATGCGGTGGGCGAGGCTTTTGATAAAACGGCGAAGCTTTTGGGGCTTGGCTGGCCGGGCGGCCCTGCGATTGAAAAACTCGCCGCCAGTTGCACCGATGTGAAATCCGCGCGCGCGCGTTATCCGCTGCCGCGTCCCATGGTGGGCAAACCGGGGTGTGATTTTTCTTTCTCCGGCCTTAAAACCGCGGTGCGCCGCGTGATTGAAGGTTTCCCTGCGGGTGATATTCCGCACAGCGCCGCGGCGGATTTATGCGCGAGTTTTCAGGAAACCGTGGCCGATGTTTTGCGCGACCGTATGAACAACGCGCTGGAATCCTATCTGGTTTTGGCACCTGCATCACCGGCGCTGGTCGTGGCGGGCGGGGTTGCGGCGAATAAACGGTTGCGTAGCGTTTTGGAATCCGCCGCGGCGGCAAAGGGTTTGCGTTTTATCGCGCCGCCCCTCGCGCTTTGCACCGATAACGCCGCCATGATTGCCTGGGCAGGGATGGAGCGTTTGCAGCGTGGCCTGACCGATGATATTGATTTTCCGGTGCGCGCGCGCTGGCCGCTTGACCCCCATGCCGGTGTTGTCGCCGCGAAATCGCAAAAGGTATAAATAAAATGACGCAGCCTATCAAACATATCGCCGTGATTGGCGCGGGTTCATGGGGTTCGGCGCTGGGCGATATTGTGCGCCGCGCGGGCGGCAGCGTTGTTCTTTACGCCCGCGATGCGGGGCTGGCGGATGTTATCAATACGCGGCATGAAAATCCGGTATATCTGCCGGGTGTGACATTGCATGAATCCCTGCGCGCCACGGCGGATATTGCATCCGCGCTGGAGGGTGCCGATATGGTTTTGGGCGTCACGCCGGTGCAGTTCATGCGCGACATGGCGCGGAAAATTAAACCCTATATCCGCGCAGGCGTGCCGGTTGTGAATTGTGCCAAGGGTATTGAAATTGCGACCGGCCAATTGCCGATGCAGATCATGGCCGAAGAATTGCCGGATAATCCCTATGCCGCTTTGTCCGGCCCGACGTTTGCCAGCGAAGTGATCCGCGGCCTGCCCGCCGCCGCCACATTCGCCACCCGCGCCCCGCAGGAACAGGCGGCAGTCTGGGCGCAGGCATTGAAAAGCCCGACATTCCGTCCCTATCTGGGCGATGACGTTGTGGGTGTTGATATTGCGGGCGCGGTTAAAAACGTGATTGCGATTGCCTGCGGCATTGTCGAGGGGCAAAACCTCGGCCAGAACGCCCGCGCCGCTGTTATGACCCGCGGCATGGCTGAAAGCCGCCGTTTTGCGATGGCGCAGGGGGCAAAGGCGGAAACTTTTCTGGGGCTGTCCGGCGTGGGTGATTTGATGCTGACATGCAATTCCATGACGTCGCGCAATTTCTCCCTCGGCCATGCTTTGGGGCAGGGGCAGACGCTCGGCCACATCATGCAATCGCGCCGCACCGTTGCCGAAGGCGTCGCAACCGCCCGCGCCCTTGCGGCTGCTGCGGATAAAACCGGTATCGACATGCCCATTTGTGGTGCCGTGGATAAAATTCTTCATCACGGGGCGGGGGTGCCGGATATGATCCAGCATCTTTTGACCCGCGCCATTAAAACGGAGGCTGAATAATATGACCGAACACAATAAACCGGGCCAAAACAAACCCGCCCGCATCATCATCACCCGCGCTGATGAAATGGTAAAAACATTGGACAAAGCCGTGAATGATAACAGCGTTCCCGTTATCGCCGTTTTGTCGATCGAACATCCGGGGGTGGAGCCGGGCGGCAAAGGCGCGGCCCCGCGTCTTGACGTCACGTCCCATGCGCATGTGCCGCAATTGATCCTCAGTTTTTGGGATTCCGAACAGCCGGTGCATCAGGGCCCCGACCTGCCGCAGATCGAAGCCGGTCTTAATTTCGTCATGGAACATTTGCAAAAAGACGATACCGGCACGGTTTTGATCCATTGCCATGCGGGTAAATCGCGCAGCGTGGCTTTGGCGCTGGGCGCTTTGTCTTTGATGCATCCGGAAAAACCGGAAAAAGAAATTCTGGACATGCTGCTCGACATCCGCCCGATTGCCGCGCCGAATATCATCATGGTTGAAATGCTGGATACTTTGACAGGACGCGGCGGGCGTTTGCTGCAGGCCGTGAAAGACCATCCCGTCATTGATGCGCAGCGCCGCCAGACCGAACAAAACCGTCAGGATTTGCTGCGCGACCGGCCGGAGCTTTTGCAAAAAATGCATCCGGAAAAATTCTTTCCGCCGAAACCCTGATCCGCTGCAAAAAAGGAAACGCCCATGGCTTACTGGCTCATGAAATCCGAACCCGATGCCTATAGCTGGCAGCAAATGTGCAAGGATAAAAAAACCGGATGGACCGGTGTGCGCAATTATCAGGCCAGCAATAATATGAAGGCCATGCAGATCGGTGACGAAGCGTTTTTTTACCATTCGAACGAAGGCAAGGAAATTGTCGGCACGGTGAAAATCACCAAGCTGTACCACCCCGACCCGACGGACGAAAAAGGCAAATTCGGCATGGTCGAAGTCACGGCGGGCACGGCTTTTAAAACGCCGGTTACTTTGGCGGAAATCAAACTGCATGACACACTGAAAGACATGGCCTTTGTCCGTCAATCGCGCCTGTCGGTTTCGCCCGTGAGCGCGGCGGAATGGAAAATTATCTGCAAACTGGGCGGTGTTTAGAATACGGGGGCTTCGCTGCGGTTTTCAGAACACAGCGGGCGCGTAACCCAAGGGGCTTGCCTGCCCGTATTTATGTCCTATCTCATTGTTATAGCGTGATTTTGCTGCGGTGCAGTATGGCTTTGTGCGTTGCCGGAGGCCGCATCCTTGCCTATGCTGTGCTATGCAACAAATTCATGGGCGCCCGTGCGGGCTCTCGCGCCGCCGCTTTCCCATGATACTGCTTTTGCAACGACTTTACACCGCGACAACACCATTCCGATTCCAAGGAGACAGCGCCGTGACCGTTGATACCCAGCATCCCGAATATTTTCCCATTCCCGCCAGCATGGCACAGGCCAAAATCACACCGGAAAAATACGCGGCCATGTACCAGCAATCGGTGGATGATCCGCAAGG
The DNA here is from genome assembly GCA_034004625.1 of Bdellovibrionales bacterium. Taxonomy (GTDB): domain Bacteria; phylum Pseudomonadota; class Alphaproteobacteria; order Micavibrionales; family UBA2020; genus UBA2020. Next base: position 396 of record JAVEWI010000011.1, on the reverse strand, counting down.
TTTCTGGCGCGAACAGGGCAAACGCATTGACTGGGTCAAACCCTATACCCAGATCATGGATGTGGATTTTGCCGATAACGCGCGCATCCGCTGGTTTTACGACGGCACACTGAATGCCTGTTACAACTGTATCGACCGCCACCTGCCCGCGCGCGCAAACCAGACCGCGCTGATCCGCGAAGGCGACACGGCGGGCGATAGCAGTACCATTACCTATGGCCAGATGAAGGATGAAGTTTCGCGCCTTGCCAATGCGCTGAAATCCCGCGGCGTGAAAAAAGGCGACCGCGTCACGATTTACATGCCCATGGTACCCGAAGCGGTTTTTGCCATGCTGGCCTGCGCGCGTATTGGCGCGGTGCATTCGGTTGTTTTTGGCGGCTTTTCACCCACGTC